>JAEWEO010000106.1 GCA_023389295.1 Bacillota bacterium | reverse complement strand
ATCTTAACGCCACCAACGGTTCCATAACCGCCAGCACGGAATTTCGCACAGTAGAAGGGTGCTTTTGTAATCGGTCTAAGATATTTTTTATCTTTGAAAAATTCCTCATCTACACTATCACAGTAGTCATTGTATTCGTCTACTGTTTCTACTAATGCATCCACATCAATTCCTGCCATTTCAGCTAATTCTTCGATGGTATCAGCAACAAAGAAATCGTTACTTCCATTTTCCTGAGCAATCTTGATTCCATCATAGAAATCAGATACATCCGGGTTAGTACGAACTAAACTCACATTGTCTACACCATTTCGAATATAGTATTTTACGATGGAGCTGTCTACGATACTAAAGCATACGCGATCCTTCTGATGTGTAATTACATTTGCTAAGTAGGTAGCATTCTGCATCTGATCCTCGTTCATAACACGTTTACCAAACTTATTAACTAATAAATTTGGCTGAGAAAATACGTTGGATACACCCTGAGGTAAATCGTCACAGCCCTGGATATTTGCTGCCATCTCAATACGAACGGTAGTCTTTCCTGCTCCTGCTTCCCATGCCATCTTCATTCCATCACCTACAAGTCCTGGGATAGCAAAGTTAAACATATCAACGCCCTGTGTAAAACCGGTCTCTTCCTTAATCAATTCTTTGTTAGCGCCGGCACCACCGGTACAAATAATAGCTGCTTTGCAGTTTATTTGAATTTCATTGCCATCTTTATCAACAGCTAATACGCCAGCCACTTTACCATCTTCCATAATAATTTTCTTAGCCGGTGTCTCCATAAGGAAGGTTACTCCTAAATCTAATGCCTTAGCATAGAGTGCTTTATTCATAAAGGAAGCTGCTCTTGGTCCTATCTGAGTATCTGTTTTTACTATATGCCAAGTTGCTTCTGCCTTGGGGAAGTAACGGAAAGCACCTTCAAACTCAACACCCATATCCTCTAACCACTCTATGGTCTCTGCTGATTGAGCAAAATATCTTTTCACCAGTCTTGCATCTACCATATAGTGAGTGTATTCCATAAACATATTGAAGGCTTTTTCTACGGATATATCGATCATCTGTCTTTTCTGATGTTTTGTTCCAATACCAAGGGGTCCCATTCCCATGTTGGCTGCTCCGCCAACGTTAGAGGATTTCTCTACAACAATAACCTGTGCTCCATCTTCAGCGGCTTGTACAGCAGCTGATAATCCGGATGGGCCCGCTGCAATTACTACGATCTGTGTATCTAATGTTTTCATCGGTTTATCTCCTTATGATTATTCGGTTCGCTATAGATGATTGTTATTATTAGCGATAAATGTAATCTCCATCCTGATATTTTGGTGGAATTACAGGGATCTGTAAGTAAGAATCATATTTTCCACCGGTATGTATAATATGTTTTCCTTTGTTATCTGCTTCCCATTGAAGAGGTTCAAACCAGCCTTCACGTATATAACGTCCAGCAATCTGTACACGAATCTGTTGACCTTTGTGCCAGATACGGCTGGTAGGCCAGATCTCAATATCTACCGGTACAATTTCTCCGGGGCTTAATTTTTCGTCGCAGGTATGCGCCTGTACCGGCTGATAATGAGTGGATAATTTCTCATCCAACTTACGACGGGATACTCTCATCTTACCCCATGCTCCAGGATGATCTTCTCCAAAGATTGTAATCGGTAACCATTCTCCTGTGGTGCTGAGTTTTTGAACATTGATGAATAAATCCATATCATCATGTCCCTCCGCCTCTACCCAAAGACGAAGCTTTATGAAACCTGTTAATTCAGTATCTTCTTCAAAGCGATAGTCAAAGCATACCTCCTCGGTTGCTCCTTCATAGCTAACTTTACTCTCTTTGTCCACCGGTTCCGCTTTCATGGAGCAATCGGAGGCATCCAAATATAATTTCTCATACTTTGTTCTCTTTAAAGGGAAATTTTCCTCTGGACGATCTGTCATATAATCATAATCATATGCGTCCTGTACCTCAATTCGTACCTTCGGTGTTAATTCCCAACCATTTCGTTCAAGCTTTAAGTAACGGTCAAAGAATAACTCAAGATCCGTTAAATATTTATTGCAATATGCATCGGGCCACTCAAAATTGCGGTGGGCACGTAACCATTTTTTGGAGGATTTAATCTTACGGAAACCATTAATGGAACCACGTAGGTGGAAATGATTCCAACAAGCTGTCACATAAACGGGTATTTTTATTGCACCCCAATCCGGATCTTTATCCTTCCAATAAGGACTATCAATAAAAGGATATTTTTGTGCATTTAAAACCATATTATCTACGTAGTTGTAACCTACTGCATCACGTAGTACCATGGATACGAAAGCATGTGCCGGAATTCCACCCTCATAGAGGGATTCACGATACATATCGCTGGTGCCTTCCCAAGGAGCAATACATGTTAGGTGTGGAGGGCATTGGGATGCAATTCTCCACTGTGTCATAGCAACGCAGGAGTTACCGGATAAGCCGACTCTACCGTTACACCAAGGCTGTTTTGCAGCCCACTCAATAAAGTCATATCCATCTCTACCGTCCTGTGAACCAAATAAGATAAAGTCACCTTCAGAATGACCGATTCCACGGGGATCAACGTTAGCTACTGCATAGCCTCTACGACACCAATATCCCGGGTCAGCACTTTCAAATTTTGACATGTTAGATACGGTTTGCGGAGGAACACCCATGATCTGCCATTCGCTCTGGCCATCAAAGGGACGTTTTCCATAAAAGCTCCAGGATACAATTAGCGGTACAGGACCCGCTCCTACGGGTTTATAAATATCTGCATAAATCTTAATACCGTCTCTCATAAGAACAGCTACATCCTGCATACATTCAATCCCGTCTTCCGCAATATAACTGCTAGGGTTTAAGGGTGGTAGATATTTGTAATTCATTCTGGTATCCGGATCCATTTTCTCGAGTTCTTCCTTGGTTGTCGGGCGGATCATCTCAGTAAAAACTACGTCTATCTTCTCCCCACACATCTCAACTTGTTTCACAATTTTTTTTAGTTCAGACATTTTACTTCTCCTTTATCTGTATTCGATTCATACCTTTGGCTTATAAAGTAGCCATTGATTCATGTGTTTTTGATTCGTTTGAAAGAAATTACTTTAATTCTAATATCTTTGTATTTAAAGCAATAAAATGTCTTAATTGCTCTTCTGAATCAATCGTTTCATCAAAATGATGTCCTTCATATTCACTTGCTATATATCCGTTGAAGCCCAGGTCTCGAATGGTGGTTATAAGTTCCTCAAAGGGAATGCAAGGATCGTGATCGTCATTATCTAAGTAATAGAATTTGCCATGAATATAGAAACAACAATCTATAGTATCTTTTATCTGATCAATTCTTGCAGGTGCAGAGAACTTAGCAAACATTTCCTCAGCAGTATGCTTTTCAATGCTATTAAAGTCACCATTACGGATTGCTTCCATGTCTCCGCCTTTTTTATGTAGCTCTATGATTTCCTCTAATTTCTCCGGTCTGCAGCCAAACTCTAACGCTTGTGTTAGATAGAGCTTATGCGGCATGGTCTGATAGATACTAAAGTCAATAACGTAACCTAAATATCCTTTACCTTCTCCCTTCATAATCTCAAAGAACTCTTTCCATACCGGAACCTCCGGATGGTGTGGATGATGCATTTCAATAGTCAGCTTCATATTAAGCTCTTTGCAGTACGGAATCATCTTACGAAAAATCTCCGGTGATATGGCATGCTGTGTACGTACCATCTCAAAGCCAGCTTTTTTTGCATAGATCATATCATTTAAGGTGTATTGAATAATTTCCTCTTCTGTTAAATCTCTATCTGAACGGATACCCATATCAATATAAGCACTCCAGCACACCGGCTCTAATTCATATTTCGCAAGCAGACGCTTTAACTCCTCGATCCATTCATCGGAGAGGTAAGGATATTCCGGTGCCATCTGTGCAGGAATTATTTCTACCCCCTTATAGCCCATATCCTTTGCTTTTTTAAGTACCCCTTCTAAGTCCAATTTTTCATGGATATACTCTGTAGAAAAGCTGTATAATGTAATACCGAATTTAACATTATTATTCATGTTTGCAATTCCTCTCTTCCTATTTTGCAATTAAGGTATCTGTAACCTCACTATCCAAAACCAAATACTGTCCAAAATAACCGGTATAAGGAATTCGATGCTTCATAAATGCAGTTATCTGGTGTTCACCGCTTTCAATACCACCAAACTTTAGAACACGTACTGTTGCTTTATCACGTACAAACCAATATTCCTTAAAGCATTCTGGAAGCTCATCTATTAAAAATTGCTTATTATTCAAAATAAAATAGATATTCTCCTTCGGAATTTCCAATCCATCGATAGAAAATCTTAGTTCCTCAATACAACTTAAAAATGTTCCTCGATAGGAAGGATATTTAAT
>JAEWEO010000099.1 GCA_023389295.1 Bacillota bacterium | reverse complement strand
CTTTATATACGGACTATGAAATAATCACAAAATCAGATCGATTACTGGTATTAGCTAGCATCAAAACTGAAATTGGTGCTTCCGGTTACGAAACGGTTCAGTACGATAATATTGATACGGAAAATGAAATCCTTTTAACCTTACCAAGTCTCTTCAAAGATGACAGTTATATTGAGGTCATTAGCGATAATATAAAATCACAGATGCAAGAGCAAATGGAGGCTGATGAAGGTAAAGTGTATTTCTCAGATGATGAATATGCAGATAGCTTTAAAAGCATCAAAGAGGATCAAAACTTTTATATTAATTCAGAAGGCAAACTTGTTATTTCCTTTGATGAATATGAGATAGCTCCAGGATACATGGGCATTGTGGAGTTTGTAATTCCTACCGAGTTATTGCAAAATATCTTAGTAAGTAATTATTATATTCATTAAATAATACATCAAAAAACATTAACATATTTTGTCGCTCTCACGTATGTATTATTGCAAGTAAACTTGCCAAAATGAACTGCTTGTTATTCACTATGATTATTTTGTGAAGTTATAGACAAGATAAAAAAGGACTGTTGCAGATTGTTGGTATGCGGATATGCATATCCGTAAATCCAACATTTTGCAACACCCCCTTTGGTTTTTATTCACCAAGTTCTTTCCAATGATTAAAAGCATCATATAATTCCATTAATGCACTTGATTTATCCTTTGATTGCACCGCACCTTTCAACCTGGCAAGATTGGTACTTACATAGTTTATTTCATCTCTCTCTGAACTAAATTGAACTCTTTTTGTGATTTTCTTCCACATCTGATCTAACTTATCTATATCCTGACTAGCCTTGTCCCATTGTTCCTCGTTAACGTTATCTATCATGATATGAATTGCTTTAGGAAAATTATCGTTCTTTCCCATAGGTTTTTTCAAAAAACTACTACTTAACATGATAGCAACAAACAATGCCAAAGTAACAATAGGAATTGCAATAACGAAAAACTTTCTCATAGTTCGCCTCCTAATATGGCCCTTTATAATCTCCAATATCTTTTATCTTCTTAATATGATCATTATATTTATCTACATATAAACTTCCTGCATCATTTAACAGGACTAAGAATACTTCTGAGATG
Organism: Bacillota bacterium; assembly: GCA_023389295.1. Taxonomy (GTDB): domain Bacteria; phylum Bacillota; class Clostridia; order Lachnospirales; family Lachnospiraceae; genus Mobilitalea. The sequence goes on along the minus strand of JAEWEO010000099.1, from coordinate 2,093 downwards.
TCCTTTACCCCATGCTTTTTTAGCTCGTTCATCAGCCATTTTTTATCCTTATTCATCTGCTTTAAGTTTTCTTCAATCAGTACTCCATCATATACGAGCTCCGTACTAATACCGGTAGGTGAGACAGGAATGTTCATATCTTTTGGAGTTAAGGGCAAGTGTTCCGGCTTCTTTAATACAGACAGACTCCCATTTGGCTCAATAATAGCATAATCCACTTCATTCAAATCAAAAACTCCCTGATTACGAAGAAGCTCTAATATTTCACACACCCGAAACCTCATTTTCTTTAAAGCTCTCTCCATAATTTTGCCGTTCATTATTACAATTGTCGGTTCGCCGTCAATATATTTGGCGACATATCTCCATTTTAAAACAATTACCTCCATCAAATAGGTCAGTACAGCCCAGCTTAATAAACCAACCCAATGGGGCCATGCTCTACTGGATAAATCTACGGTTGCCTCTGCTGCAATGGAACCAATTGTGATACCTGTGATATAGTCAAAGAAAGTTAGTTGGCTAATCTGCTCCTTTCCCAAAAGCCTTGTAAAAATAAGAAGCGAAAAGAAACTAATGATAGCTCTAACTATTACTACCAATCCTTCATTCATAATAAATTTGCCTCCAAAGATAACGTTAAGGGTTATTATTGATTAATTTTATTATTTTATACATTTATTGAAGTTAGTGCTATCTTGTAGTTTAACTCTAATAAGAATTGATTACACAAAAATAACTGCCTCAACCTTTATAATATTGGTCAAAACAGTTATATTCTTAATGATTATCTCTTAGCCATCTCAATGATTAAGAAATGTGATTTCTCTTCTGCCACAATCAAAATATCTTCTTCCACAATTTCCATCGCATCTCTCATATCTAACTTAATGTCGTTCACCTTAGAAGAGCCTTCTATCTGTACCAAATAAGCCTGGCGACCTTCTTGGACTGGAAACTCTATGGATTTTTCTTTATCAAGCTCCAAGACATGGATATTAACATCCTGATGAATTCGAACCGGTGCATTTCCTTCCATGGAGGATACAACATGGAACCATTTGTTTACTCTTTCCTCCCAATCAAATCGGAATTCACCATAATTGGGTACATGGCCTTTACGATCGGGAAAAATCCAGATCTGCAAGAGTCTTGCTACTTCATCCCCAAGATTATGCTCACTATGAAACACTCCGGTACCTGCGCTCATATACTGGACATGCCCACGCTGTAGGGTGCTCTTGTTATTCATACTGTCGCCGTGAGTCAACTCTCCATCGATTACATAAGATATAATCTCCATGTCTTTGTGAGGATGCGTATCAAAGCCGGTATTAGCCTCAATTAAATCATCGTTAATAACTCTTAATACTCCAAAATTAATGTTTAACGGGTTGAAATAATCGGAAAAGGAAAAATGGAAGATGCTTCTTAACCATCCCAAATTACTACTACCCATATTTTTATGATCTATTCTCTTTAACATGCTATTCCTTCTTTCTATCTGTTACCATTCCATTGTTAACTATACTTCAATTCCGTTTAACTTCTTTAAAAGATGAATCATTTGTCTCTTTTCTTCCAAATTTAAATTCTTAAAATTATCACTAAGTTCTCGTAAGTGTCTGGGGAAAATAGTCTCGATTAACTGCTCCCCTTTCTTGCTTAGTTTTATCATACACACTCTAGAATCCTTCGGATTACTATATCGTTCAATCAACTGATCCTTTTCAAGATTCTTAATCACTACTGTAATATTACCGCTGGTGGACAGGGTCTTCTCAATAATATCGTTGATTTTTAAATCGCCCAAATGATAGAGTGCCTCCAATACACCGAATTGGGATACGGTCAACTTATATTCCGATAAATACCTCTGTGTTTGCTTATTAAGTTCTGTATAGCTACGATATAATCCCACTACCAGCTTTAAATCCGTTGTTTCGTTTTCATTGTATTTTTCATATTTTTTTGTTTGTTTGTCATGAATAAATAATATCACTAATTAGTGATATTGTCAAATAGTAAAAGGATAGTAGCTAATAAATCACTATCCTTTTACTATTACATAGATTGGGGTGTCAGTAATAATA
>JAEWEO010000325.1 GCA_023389295.1 Bacillota bacterium | reverse complement strand
AGGATAGACAAATTCAAGGTTTGATTAATGAACTACCAATTTATCAGAACGTATCCTCCGCATCAATGAAGAAATTTCAAAAAAATAAGCTGATAAAAGTAGACAAAGAAATTACAAATGCAATTGATCTTTGCCAGAAAATTCAATTAAAAGCGAAAGATATTAGTGCTCCACCCTCCTCCTTATCCGGTGGTAATCAGCAAAAGGTCGTATTTTCAAAGCTACTTAGCTGTGATCTTAAGGTACTTATCATGGATGAACCGACCAAAGGTATTGACGTTGGAGCAAAATATTCAATTTATGAGATAATGAATGAATTAACGAGTAGCGGATATGCAATTATTATGGTGTCTTCCGAAATGCCGGAAGTCCTTGGTATGGCAGATCATATTGTAGTAATGAAATCCGGTCGGGTTACCGGTAGCTTTGATAAAAAGGGAGCTACGCAAGAAATGATATTGGAAGCTTCCTTAAAGCAGAATGAAACGGAGGAGTAGACGTGAAGAACCAAGACAATCTTATCAAAAAAATATTGAATGGCAGAAATACAGGCCTTTTAATAGCTTTTCTAGTATTACTAATTATGGCAGCAATCCTTACTCCATCCATGTATTCGGTTAACTCTATTATGAGCATGCTTCAAAATAACTCCGTGTATATGATGCTTGCAATCGGAATGATGATGGTTATCTTAACCGGTGGAATTGACTTGTCGGTAGCTTCTACCTTAGGTCTTTCCGGTGTAATCTGTTCCTCACTCATGAGTAAAAACATGGATATGCCTGCATTTGTTTGGGTTATCCTAGGGATTTTAGTCGGTGCATTGTGTGGCGCGTTCAATGGTTTCATCGTTGGGTATCTCAAAATGGTGCCTATGATTGCAACCTTAGGAACGATGTACATTTATCGTGGCTTCGCATTTTTAGCCTCCGGAGGTAATTGGTGGTTCCCTCATCAGTTTACAGAAGGTTATTTAAACTTTGCGACCGGTAGAACCCTTGGTCTTTATAATATTTTATGGATTACTGCATTATTATTTGTTGTTGCAGGTGTATTCCTTGGATATACCTCACTCGGAAGAAGAATTTATGCCATCGGTACCAACAGGGAATCTGCAAAGGTAGCAGGTATTAAAGATGCTAAGGTAACCTTCTTGGCATTCACAATCTGTGGCGCACTTGCTGGGCTTGCAGGGATGTTATATACAGCAAATTATGCTATTTGTTACTACGGCATGGGTGATGGTTATGAAATGATTGCAATTGCTATCTGTATTCTTGGAGGCGTAAGTATAACAGGCGGTAGAGGAAGAATTGATGGTGTTATTATCGGAGCATTAATGATGAGTGTTATTACCTATTTCATCAGCTTACTTCCCGGTTTAAGCGTATGGCAGAACGCAATTCAAGGTGGAATTATCATTATCGCTGTTGCAATTAATATCTTTACCAAAATATCAGCAAAGAAACGTGTATTAAAAGAAAGGGGGGCATTAATATAATGGCTAGCACAACGAAAGCCCCGGTATATAACTTAACAGTAAAAGATAAGTTTGATTTATCAAAGTTCCTCGTTCAATGGGAAATGATATTAGTATATATTCTTATACTCATCAATTTGGTTTTAATGATAACAAAAAGTAACTTATATTTTGCTCCCGGTACGATTCAGTCAATTATACAATCCGGTATGGATTTGTCGCCACTAGTCCTTGGTATGATTTTTGTTCTAATGTTAGGAGACATTGATGTATCGGTTGCATCCATTATGATTATGTCTTCGATGGTAACCGGCTTGACTTTTGATGCAGGTCTTCCGACATTCTTTTGTGTACTTTTTGGAATACTGGCCGGTGGATTATGTGGAGCGTTTAATGGATTTTTGGTTGCATTCATGGGAATGCCTTCCGTTATTGTTACCATTTCTACCTCCATGTTATTTCGTGGGATTGTAAAAATTATATTAGATGTAAATGTATTGAAGCATTTTCCCAGTTTTTATGTGGATCTAGCATGGACTAATGTAATTGGTATTCCCCTAGCATTAATCCTATTCTTGGCGATGGCAGCGGCATTTATGGTAATTCTACATAAATCCACTTTCGGCCGTAAGCTTTATATCATAGGTAATAATGATACCTGTGCAAACTACTCCGGAATTAGTGTAAAGTGGACGAAAATGACCGTATTCATCATTATGGGAATTATGGCTGGAATTACCTCCATGTTTTTTGTAGGTCGTATGGGTGGTGGCGTAAGCTCTACCATGGGTACCGGATATGAGTTGGATGCCATTGCGATCTGTGTTCTTGGTGGTATCTCCACAAATGGTGGAAAGGGTAAGGTATATGGACCTGTTATCTCTACTCTGATTATGGCATTCCTTTCCTACTCCTTAGGTTTAGCCGGAGTTGATGCTAACTCAAGAAAGATTTTAATCGGTTTTATCCTAATAATTGCAGTTTTGATTCCTAATATTAACAAAAAGTTAATGGAAAATATCAAACTTAAATTACTGTATGCCAACAATAAGAACATCGAAGCAATTAATCTTAAGTCTGCAGGCGAAGTAAAATCACTTATGAGTCTGATTACAGAAACGAAGAAGGATACCTCCTTAAGTGCGACAGAGAAGGAAGAGAAGATTAAGAAGTACGAAGAAAAGATTAATGCAATTAAGGAAAAATGTAAGGATCAGACCTTAAAACTAAAGACTGAAATTAAGGCAGAAAATAAGAAACAGAGTAGCAAAAAAACAGCATAGAAAATATGTGATCAAAAAACTTTCACAGGATATCTGTAAGAAAGTATGAAATTAGTACCTGGGGTTACGGTATAGACGGTCTTTGACTGTTTCTATATATACAAGTTGAGTTGAAGAATCAATTCACTTAGTAAAACAAAAAAATGGAGGATGTATGCTATGAAAAAATTTAAGAAATTATTAGCACTTGGTTTAACATTATCATTAGTTGCAAGTGCAATGGCAGGCTGCTCAACAACAAAGCAGACTGGAACTGATCAATCAAAGGGAAACAGCGGATCTTTGGAGGGAGCTCATGTTTTCATGTTCAAATCAACCGGTAATACGTTCGGTGATCTGATGTTTGAAGGTTTTAATGAGTACATGGAATCAAAAGGAGAAAAAGCTGTTTATAAGAGTCCTGCAGAAACTACCGTTGCAGCTCAGGTTCAATTACTCGATGAGTTAATTACACAGAAAGTTGCTTCCATTACCATTTCCACTAACGGTGATGCAGGTTATGACGAAGTATTTAAGAAGGCAAAAGAAGCAGGTATTGAAATTACATCCATCGACTCAGCAGCAAGTGCAGAGTATCGTACAACACATGTTAACCAGGCTCAGACCAGCGATATTGGTGCTTACCTTGTACAGGCAGCAGTACTAATTACCCTTGGTATTGATTATCCGGAAGACGGCAACATGAAAGCTGCTGTTGAAACTGGATTGTCAAGCTATTCCGGTGATGAAATTGTTCTTGGTGTACTTTCTGCTTCCATCGATACTCCGGTACAGAATAGTTGGATCGCAGCTATGGAAGTTGAATTACAGGATGCTGTTTATGCAGGTAAGGTTAGCCCTACGCTTGACAAGAAATATGGTAATGATGACTTAACAGAATCTACAACACAGGCTCAGGCATTTATCGCAGAGAACAAAGTTGACTGTATCATTTCCCCTACAACAGTGGGTATCGCAGCTGCTGGACAAAGCATAAAATCTTCGAATAGTTCAATTAAATTAACAGGCCTTGGTTTGCCTTCTGAAATGCAGTCGTTCATGCCTGCAAGTGAATCAGATGATGCATTCTCCTTCCCTTGCCCTTACATGATGCTTTGGGATGTTATTCACCTTGGTGCTGTATCTGCAGCTTCTACCTTAGCAACTATTGATGGTACGTTTGATGGTTCCGTTGGTTCCAGCTTCCAGATGGCTTCCTTCCGTGAATATCCGGCTACTACCTATGAAGCTTATGATAACGGAGATGGTGGTACAGCTGTATTAGCAGGCACACCTTATGTATTCTACAAGGTAAACATGAAGGATTGGATCAAGAAACTGTAATACAGAGTAAGATCAATCTATAATTACATAATGCCTTATTAGGGCGTATTGCGAGACGGGCTTTTGGCTACGAGGCAAACGCCCTTACTCCAATTTATACTAAGAATAGATTCATAGCCATAATTTTTAATCCATTTATGATAGAATAGATGTTGGTTTGTATTATTAAGTATTAAGATGAAAAGTGAGGTAATGATTATGCAGCAAAGTAACAAATATGCGTGGACTTGGAAGGTAAAAGAAGAATTTTTGGAGGAATATGTAAAAATACATCTGGATCCTTGGCCGGAGATTTTAGAAGAACACACGAAGGCAGGATATCGTAACTATTCCATTTTCCAGAACGGGAACCAATTTTTCTATTGCTTTGAGTGTGATGATGTTGCCGCGGCGAATGAATACATAGCAAAAAGTGAAGCCTGTAATAGATGGAACGCCATTACCTCCAAAATGGTAGAAGGTTCCTTTGATTTCAATGAAGAAGAACCGATTAAATTCATGAGAGAAGTATTTTATTTAAAATAATCCGCTTTTAGTAATTGTAAATAATAAAATTTTAGCTATATATCATTCAATCCTAATAAAGAAGTAATTTATCATCAAGTAATCAGCGAAGTTGAGGAACTTCACCGGTTACTTGATTTTTTGTACGTCGGGAAGGAATAGTAGATATGAGATAGTAAAAATTAGTCTTGTAAAAATGTAGAATTTATGAGAAAATCAAGCTAATTAATGGTATTTTTTACAACTTTAATTTTCATTAGTCGAAGAAAGGTTAATATAGATGGATACGTTAGAATTGAAGAGGAATGAAGCAAGTGATTCGAAGATATTGAATGAAGTGGATTTCAAACAGGTTCAAACTTATTCGTCAGATATTATTGAAATCCAGAAGGATGAGAATGATGTCTCAGATCAGGATATTTATGAAGTATTCGTTAACTCTGGGATTGAGTATACCGGTAAAATTTATGTGGGATTATGCTTTGGTGTTTTACTGGATGAAGACAAAATCAAAAGTATGTCCTATGAAAAATATTTGCTATTAAAATTTTCAATTTATCAAAAGATCAAGGAGATTTTTAGTCTCTCAAAAACAGGCTTTGTTGTAAAAAAAGAGGATAGCTGCTGCAGTCTTATAGCAGTTATATCGGAAGAAGATAGAGAATGCTTTATTGATAAATATATTATGAAGGCCAGATCAGTAATCAAAGAAGAAGATGGAATTGATCTACATATAGGCATTGGTACCTTAATTACCAATACCGGTCAGATGATATTAACTTGTGAGACTGCAAAATGCGCTTATGATTTGTATTTTTTTGAAGAACAGGATATTATTGATTATAAGAAGATAGGTAAAGTACAGAACTTATCCTTTGAGGTATATGAACCACTAATGGAGGAGGTTTATAACTATATTGTGGCAAAGGATCAGAAGGTCTATGAAAAGATAGACAATGTCCTAGACGCAATCAAATATATTCATTATGGAAATAAATATGCAGCCATTAATCGGTGTATTATGTTCATTGGTGAACTAGGTAAAAGGTTAAAGGATCTTAATCCGAAAGCAGCAAACTGGAGAACAAAGCAGGAAGAAATGCAGGAGATTCTAAGAGGTCAAAATACCTATAGTGAAGTAAAGAGTGTTATCATGGACTTTTATCAATATCTAATTCCGGTGATTTATCACAATGTAGATCAGGGAAATGTATATGAGGTCATTCAGATAAAAGACTATATCAGAAAAAACTATATGCGTGATCTGACGTTGAAGGAAATGGCAGATTTAATGTATGTGAGCCATAGTTATTTTAGTACTTCATTTCGCAATGCTACGGGCAAGAACTTTAAGGCATATTTAACAGAGGTAAGAATGGAGGAGGCACTTAAATTAGTGCTGAGAACTAATTTAAAAACATATGAGATTGCTGAGGCTGTGGGATACAACAACGTTAGGATCTTTGTTGATTCCTTTAAAAATGCATATAAAATGAGTCCGTTGGAATACCGCAAGGTTCATGCTATGGAATCTTGCCCAAAGCGTAAGTAAAGTGATTTTTCTGAGAATTAACACCAAAGTTCAGAATGGCTTTATTAATCAGTACAAAGTATAGAAAATCAAAGGAGAACTAACATTTCTTCGCCAGTTTTCCTTTGATTTTCCTTTCTTAACTTATGAACTATCTTTGTACACGACCTGAGGCATCGCCACCGGCAAGTTTTAACACTTCATCAACGGATACCTGATTGAAATCACCTTCTATACTATGCTTTAAACAGCTTGCGGCTACTGCAAACTCAATGGTTTTCTGTGGATCAAAGTTATTTAAACAGGAATAAATTAATCCCGCCCCAAAGGAATCTCCACCACCAACTCGGTCTACAATATGCATATTATATTTTTTGCTAAAATAATATTCAGTTCCATCATAAAGCATTGCTGCCCAGTTGTTATCATTAGCAGAGAGGGACTCTCGCAGTGTAATTGCAACTTTACGAAAACCAAATTGATTCACAAGTTCCTTCGCAACCTCTTTATAACCTTCGTAATTTACCTTACCGGTTGTTACATCGGTATCAGATGCTTTAATGCCAAAAACATCACTTGCATCTTCTTCATTTGCAATACAAACATCTACATAGGTACATAGTTCGCTCATTACCTTGCGGGCTTTTTCCTTCGACCACAATTTATTACGGTAGTTTAAATCACAACTGATTGTGATACCTTTTTCTTTTGCAATTTGACAAGCTTCTAAGCATATTGCTGTAACATTATCGCCGAGTGCAGGAGTAATTCCGGTAAAATGAAACCAGTCTACATGTTCAAAAATAGTATTCCAATCAAAATCTGCGGTTGTGGCAGTAGCTATAGAAGAGCCTGCGCGGTCGTAGATTACTTTAGACGGTCTTTGGCTGGCACCTTTTTCAAGAAAATAGATGCCGACGCGATCACCTCCACGAGTTATATAATTCGTAGAGACTCCATAACGGCGCAAGGAGTTAATCGCAGCCTGACCAATCTCGTGTTTGGGCAACTTACTAACAAATCCTGCATCTAATCCAAAGTTAGCGAGTGATACAGCAACATTAGCTTCACCGCCACCAAAGGTAGCCTCATATTGCTCAGTTTGGACAAACCGGTAATACCCTTCTGGCGCAAGTCTTAACATAATTTCTCCAAACGTTATAATTCTTTTTGACATAATACTAGCCCTTCCTTTCTAAAAACAACACTATCCTTGCAATGATATGATCCTTATTTTTGTACTAAGTGAAATGCAAACCCGCCAAATTCACCTTTTAAATACACGGTTTTTAAGTTACAATTCTCGTCATATCTAGCTGTGTCCATATCAAATTCAAATCCCCGCATTTCCAAATGATAGATAGCACGATGAATATAATTTGTTTTTATAGCGATATGTCCGTTTGTACCAAGATAAGGTGTTTTCATAATCTCTAATAGACTACCTGTGAAAATGGAGCTGTTACCTGTTTTATTTTTAACGCCTAGCATCCTTTCCAAGGTAGAAGATAAGGAAGTGGCATCGCTCTCATTGGTAGAATTAATACCAATATGCGCCAAATCAAAGCCTAGCATTGTAGATACTGCTTCCTTTGTTAGTTCAACAATTCCTTCGAAATCACCGTCTTTCATCAATTCATTATTTACCATCCAGCTTCCGCCACAGGCTATAACTTTATTAAAATCAAGATAAGTCGTCAGATTCTTGGGGGTTATTCCTCCCGTGGGCATAAACTTCATTTTTGTATAGGGTGCAGCCATAGATTTTATCATATTAATTCCACCGCTAGCTTCTGCAGGAAAGAATTTTACAACCTCAAGGCCACATTCGATCGCTTGCTCGATATCGCTGGGATTCGTGCAACCGGGAGTAATCGTGATACCCTTGTCTACACAATATCTTACAATCTTAGGATTTAATCCGGGACTAACGATGAACTTTGCTCCTGCTGCTATAGCTCGGTCAACCTGTTCCGTTGTTAGAACGGTGCCAGCACCAACTAACATATCAGGATATGCTTTGGACATAATACGGATGGATTCCTCTGCAGCTTCTGTCCGAAAGGTTATCTCCGCACATGGAAGACCGCCATCACATAATGCTTTCGCTAGTGGAGCAGCGTCCTCTTTGTTATTTAGTGCAATCACAGGTACAATACCTAAATTTGATATTTTTTCTAATACTTCATTCATATTATTCTCCTTCTAGTTCCATAATATGAAACTAAGTTTCGTAGTAAGATACATTGAGTATAGATTTTATATTGTGATTTGTCAAGAATAATGTAGTCTGATGATTGAATTTTGAGAGAGTAACTGATAAACTATTGATGTTTCATAATATGAAATCAATAGGGAAGGTAATGAACTATGTTAGAAGATAATAGTAATTCAATAAAGAATCCGGTGCAATCTGCGGAACGTATTTTCAGAGTGATGGAAACCTTGGCAGAAACCGGACCCATGGGACTCATGGACTTAAGTGCTCGATTGAATTTGCACAAAAGTACGGTTCATAGACTGTTGTTATCATTAACCTATATGGGATATGTGGAGCAGGAGGATACAGGTAAATATAAGCTTACATTTAAGATTGTAGAGTTATCTGAAAAAATATTATCTAAGGTAGATATTGCATTGGTGGTACATCCTTTACTTGCCGGATTGGCTAATGACTGTAGAGAAACGGTTCATTTTGTGCAAAGAAGAGGAACGGATGCGTTCTATTTAGATAAGGTTGCGCCTTTGTATCCACAGGAAAGTGCTATTCGTATGGCTTCTCAGGTGGGCCTTGCAAGGCCGCTTTATTGTTCAGCAGTTGGGAAGGCGATATTAGCTGAGATGAGCGAGGAAGAAGTTGAATATATTTGGAAGAACAGCTTGATTGAGAAGAAAACGGAGCATACAATTACGACACTTTCTAGTTTAAAGAAGGAACTTAACAGAATTCGTGAGAAGGGTTTTGCACTTGATAATGAAGAGAATGAAATCGGTGTTCGATGCATTGCAGCCTGTGTAAGAAACCATAATGGGCAGCCTAATAATGCATTTAGCATCTCTGCTCCGGCTGGCCGTATGACTGATGATAGAATTGTAGAGTTGGCAAAGGACGTCTTAAAAACAAAAGATGCAATACAAAAAGTTCTGGGACATTAATTGTTCCCGGAACTTTTTTTATGACTAGAATGACCTTGTAATTGAAATGTAGAAATTATATGACACAAATGCTTAAAAATTCTATATATACAGAAAGAAATGTAACATTTTTCACAAAAAACCTCATTGTTTAAAAAAGGTGATTATGGAATAATGAACTCAAATGAAGTGTGAGTGATGTGAAAGCCGTAAATATACCAAACATACACTTTCAAAGATGCGCGGATTTCATTCTTACACAGATAGTGGATGTGCAGAAAGAAATGGAGGTAAATATGCATAAGATCAAGGCAGCAGTTATTCATAAGCCGGAGCGTTTGCCATCAAAGTTATTACTAAAAACAGAGGATATTTTAAAGACAATTAATGAGCTTGCTAATCCCGGTAAACCTCCAATTAACTGGTTTGAAGGTTATCCGGATGCGAAAGCAGCTGTGAGCATCAGAGGAAATGAATTAGTAAAAGAAGAATTAAAGCAGGATACTTTGATTTCTGAAGATATGACAAAATTTACGGTCAAAGATTTAAAGGTAGTTGCCTATGAAGGAAATGAGGGTGGAGTTTATGTGGAAGGACCTAATTCCAGAGTAACGGTAGAAAATGCAGTTATTAACCTTAGTGGACCCGGTAAGGGGGTTGGTGGACCTGGGTGTGGAGCTGCTGTTAAAAATCAAGGAGATTTGACATTAAAGAATGTGATTATTGATTCCTACGGGAAAAGTCGTTTCTGTACTGTAGCCGAACAGCATAGTGTCCTTCGCGTATATGATTCCATATTAATTTCTCATGGGGTTCCTTTTGGATATGGAATAGAAAGCCCTAAGGGGCTAATGGCCACGCCTCCACCAGCACTAGAAATAGGAGGTAATAGTCGTACTCATTGTACAATGAGTAATTCCTTCAGTTATTTCTTCAACAGTAAGATTATTTGTGATGGCTGGGGAGCTTTGTCTACCGAGACAGCAGAAGGCTTTGTATATTTGGAAGCAAAGGACTGCGATATCATTGTGACAAAAGAAGGATATGGTGCCTATGCTGATCCGGACTGTCATGATTTGTTTGAGGATTGTCGTTTTGATATTGACGGAATGGCTGTCATCATAGCAGGTGAGGGAGATGTAACATTTCATAATTGCGATCTAAAATGCGCTTCTTATCTTGGTCTAATGCACTGCGTGATGGGAGCGCCGGAGGAAGTGGGGACCCTTAGGGTGAGTGGCGGTACTGTTCGCACGAAGAAAGAAGGATTTCGAGTAAAAAGCCATAATGCTCATATTGAGTTAAGAGATGTTGACATTGCTTGCGAAAATGGTGTTTTAATACATAGCTTTCTTAATGACGATCCATGTGCGACAAAAGTTAGCAAAGAGCCTTACGGGGTCAATCTAATCTTGACCAATATGAACCTATGTGGTGATATTCTTCATGAAGATCCGGAGCGTGATATGTGGATCAGTTTAAATAAAACCACTTTAAAAGGGGCTATCTTAAATGGAATTTTGGATATGGATATGGGAAGCAAATGGTTAGCTACGGGTGATTCTAACATCATCATAGGATCTGATTTTTATCCGGCACAAGTGGATGCGATAAATGGTATCACAATACATGCAAAGGGCAGCCAAATCGGTATATATGACTTACCAAGCGGCGGTAGGTTAATTGTTGAGATTTGAAAAAAGGATAAATAAAAGGGGAAAATTATATGGAAAAAATATTTCAACCATTACATGTCGGAATTAGTGTAAGTAATATGGAGGAAGCCATTCTGTGGTACAAAATGAATTTGGAGTTCGAAGTGATAAAGGATGACTATATTCCGCCACTTAGAGCAAGAATTGTATTCTTGCGAAACGGAGACTTTGAACTTGAACTATTCCAATATGACGAGCCAAAGCAAATTCCACAGGACCGCTTACTGCCAAATACAGATCTTCAAACTGTAGGAACCAAGCATGTAGCCTTTCGAACTGAGAATATGAAGGAGTTAAAGGAGAAATTCCTTCAAAATGGCGTGGACATTGCCCATGAGGTAGTTATGGAGGGGAATCCGGTCATGTTTATAAGGGATAATTCAGGGGTATTGATTGAATTTATTCAAAGGGGGTAAGTTAGTGCGATAGCACTTACTTTATAAAAAGTAACTTAAATAAGAAAGTGAAATTTATTTAAAACTAGGAGGGTATTTTATGTTTAAAAACAAGAGGTTTGCATTTTACTCAATTGTGTTCATGATTCTGGGTGTCATGTACATGTTCTTCTACTCCGGTCTACAAAATGACCATATTAACATTTTACAGCCTTATCTATCCAAAACCTATGGATGGTCGGATATGCAGATTACAAATCCCGTTACCTACGGAAGTATTTTAGTTATCATTTTCTATCTTGTATGTGGGGCAGCGTTTGTGAAATTTGGTGTTAAGAAATTCATGGTTCCCAGTATGCTTTTATTAGGACTTGGTTGCGTGGGTATCGCACTTGCAGGATCAAACTACGCAATCTATGCAGTTAGCTTATTCATCGTTCGTGTATTAGTAGTTCCGTTACAAATGGGTGGATTTATGCTTTGCGCTAATTGGTATATTAAATACCGTGGTCGTGTAATGGGGATCATTACTGCTGGTAGCCCCTTATTCTCCGTATGTGGTATCTCAATACTAACGAAGGTGTCAAATAGCGTTGGTATCAAGGAAGCATATATAGTAATGGGTATTGTTGTAGTAATTATGGGCGTTGTTACAGCTTTTCTTATGAAGGATACACCAGAAGAAGCAGGGCTATTTCCGGATGGCGCAGAGAAGGCTCCGGTTTCCGAGAAAGATGATAGTGAGCCCATGTCTTTAAAACAGCTTCTTACAGACAAACGCGCATGGCAGTTAATTATCTCTTATGGTATCATGCAATTTGTTATTAATGCAATGATGTCCTATATGGCAGTACGTTATATTTCCTTAAGTACGGATGCGGATGTTCCGAACTTATTTGTTGCAAAGGCTTTGATTTATTTATCCGCAGGTGCAATAGCAGGTATTCCAATGAGCTATGTCTTAGGTGTTATTGATGATAAATTAGGCTCCATTAAGGCTTCCTTGATATTGAATGTATTATTTTTCTTTGCTGTTATTCCACTTGCAATTATGCCGGTGGGTGGAAGTGTTTTGTTAATGCTTGTTTGGGCATTTGGCGTTGCTTGTATGACCGGTGGTTTACCGACCATGCATCCTTGTGTAACCTCATATGTATACGGCCGCAAGCATTATCAGGCTGCGAACAAATGGATTATGACAATTCAGGCAATTCCTTTTGCTTTCTCCGTAGCATTTATGGCTGCCTTCAATCAGATGGGTAAATTAACAACAGCATACTATATCTTAATGGCTATGTTATTAGTATCATTAGTTACCATAGTAACCATGTGGAAAATTCCGGATGCAAATGCAGCAGATAGAGATTACTCTAAAAAAGCAAAAGAGGATAAGGCTGCCTAGTCAAACGGAAGTATTTCGAATATAATTAGTAATAAATTACATAGACTCTCGGTATTGAGGTGGAAAATCATACGTAGGAGTGACGGATAAATGGTTATTTGACCATCAAAATTCACTTTGATACCGAGATATTTTATAGGAGAAGAGGAAAATATATGAAGACAATCTATGCTGTCGCAGAGCAAGGGAGAGTAGTTCTAAAAGAGAAAGAGTTACCAAAGCCCGGTCCGGGGCAATTACTCTTAGAGGCAGAATATAGTACTATGAGTCCCGGAACCGAGTACACTCTTATGGCAGGCCATATTGTACCACTTCCGACGAATATTGGATACAGTATGGCAGCACGCGTCCTAGAGGTGGGAGAAGGCGTAACGGATTTTAAAGTGGGAGATCCTGTAGTGACAACCGGTGAACATGCTCAGTATTTACTCATGGATATATATAATGTTACCCCTGCACCATATGGAATAGATATGGAACAGGCTGCTTTCTTTAATCTAGGACATACAGGAATGTATGCCTTAAGACGTGCCAATCTCCAACTTGGCGAACCGGTAGTTGTACTAGGTCAAGGTTTCGTTGGTGCTATAACCGCACAGATAGCTAAAGCAGCAGGAGCCTTGCCGGTGATTGTTACAGATCTTGATGAAGGACGTCTTGATAGAGCAAGAGAGATGGGCGTGCACTATGCTATCAATACTAAGGAACGTCCGGAGGCTTTAAATGAGGTTATTCACAGTTTAAATCGAGACGGGGTTCCGGTAGTTTTTGAAGCTACAGGAGTCCGTCAGCCGCTAGAGCAAGCCTTTGAAATCGTGTCCGAACGTGGTCGTGTCATCATGATTAGTCAGGTGCATGGTGATGAAGTACCAAAATATGATCAGAACCTTATGATGAAGGGGGCTAGTTTAATTGGCACATATGTAAATTCAAAGCCCTTTGCGCTTCGCCGCGCTGACTTGCAAATTAAAGGCGGTTGGCCGCCGGTAATGGATGATAAGCTTCATCGATATGTCAATTCAGATATCTGGACGAGTGATGAAGATATTCGAGTATTCCTTAATTTAATCAAGTATGGAACCATTAATATTACACCACTCATAAGCCATCGCTTTACTTTTGATCAGATCCCGCAAGCCTATGATCTTGTTTGGAACCGTGATCCAAGTCTCATTGGTGGCGTAATTCGCTGGAAATAGGTAAAATTACCCTTACTGACAATGCCTATATCTTAGATAGTAGCAAACTTAGCAAACAAAAAATGCTCGCCTTGGCGAGCATTTTTTGCTGAAAGAAATAAAATTTATAAATGGAAGCCATAATCATCTTAGAAAGTGTGGCATTAATAATAAATTTGATCTTTACCTGTAATTGCATTTTCAAGAGTTAGTTCTGTCCAGTGAACGGCACCTTCGACATCACGTTTTTCAATTAATTCAAATAATGTATTAGTATTTGTATATAGCTTTTCCCTTCCGTGTAGATAGCAAAAGCGTTCCCATAACATAATAACTGCCTCACGAAAGGAATAGTAGATGAGAGGCATTAGCATATTTCCGGAAAGAACCGCAAGCTCATGATGAAAATGAAAGGCCATTTCACAAGCACCCTTATCCGTTTCTGATTTTGCAATACCCTCCACATAGCTGCGAATAAGGTCGATGTCATCTTGAGACATTTGTGGAATTGCAAGTTTTAAAGAAAGTGTACTAAGAGCCAAACGAATTTCCAATATTGATTTTATCTCTTCCGACCGAAGTAAACCACCATTATAATTAAGGATGGAGATCAAGGTCTCCGAAGTCCCGGTTCTCCGATAATCTGCAATAAAGGTTCCCACGCGAGGTTTAATCGATAAAAAACCTTTTCTAGATAATTCTAAAATTCCTGCATTTACCACACCTCGACTTACCTGCATGGATTTTGCGATTTCACGCTCCGGTGGAAGTTTATCACCGACTGCTAATTTCCCTGATAAAATCATTCCTTCCAATTCTTGTGCAAAGAGCTCCTTCATAGAGGGAGCTGTTAATTTTGTAAATTCCATTGATTCCATATGCTCTCCCTTCTGCTATTGGTATGACCAGATACCACAGCTATATTATATTGTATTATATGCTTAAAAACAAGGATAGAATTTATGAAAAACATAGAATAATAATAGATTTATTGACTTTCATTCTATTTATCAGATAATGTATTTATAAGATACATTTGGTATGACCAGATGTAAATGGGCTATACATACTACGAAGAAGGGGGAAGAATAGGTATGAAACCATTTAAAGTTTTGGAAATCAAAGAAAGTGTATTTGCAGATAACAACCGTCAGGCTAAGTTACTTAGAGATGATCTCAAAAAAGAGAAGACATTTTTATTAAATCTTATGTCTTCACCGGGCGCAGGTAAAACTACAACTCTTACGAAGATAATTGAAGCGCTTAAGGATGAGCTTCGAATTGGAGTAATGGAAGCAGACATTGACTCTGATGTAGATGCACAAAGGATTTCAGATACAGGAGTAAAAGTAATACAACTACACACAGGTGGAATGTGTCATCTTGATGCAGATATGACAAAGCAAGGCTTAGAGGGACTAGGCACACAGGACATAGATATAGCAATACTGGAGAATGTAGGTAACTTGGTGTGTCCGGCAGAATTTGATACGGGAGCATCTAAGAACGCTATGATACTAAGTGTACCTGAGGGAGATGACAAACCATTAAAATACCCTCTGATGTTTTCTATTGTCGATGTTTTATTAATTAATAAAATAGACGTTATGCAGTATTTTGACTTTGACTTAGAGGCATGCATAAAGCGTGCAAAAAATTTAAATCCAAATGTTAAAATAATATCAATCTCTGC
>JAEWEO010000310.1 GCA_023389295.1 Bacillota bacterium | reverse complement strand
CTATGTCAATATCTATGAGAAATAAGATTTGTATCTGTAAATGTTATTTTGAAGAGCCGTGTGCGGGAAAGTCGCACGCACGGTTCTGAATAGGAGTTTACACCGTGAGGTGTGAATTTACTAAACTGAAAACCTGACAATCTTCAGACAGCTCGCATATGCCAGATGAAAAAGTATGATATAATACCAATAGGAGGTGTCGTTTATGAACAGTTGTGCAAAAATTTACATTGTAGATGACGAACCTATGGCTATCAATTATTTTAAAATGCTATGTGAACAGGCTTCTCCTACCTATGAAGTGGTAGGGGAGGCCTATAATGGCGTCGAGGCATTATCAAAGATTTTAGAAATTCGTCCGGATATTGCTTTTATCGACATTAGTATGCCATTAATGAATGGATTGGAATTAGGAAAAAAAGTAATGAAACAAAATCCGAATCAGAAGATAATCTTCTTAACCTCTTATAGGGATTTTGACTATGTTAAGGCAGGCATGGAGATTGGTGTCTCATCTTATCTGTTAAAGAATGAACTTACTGCAGAAGTACTCACACAAGAAATTGAGAAAATCATGTTGACTGTTGAAAATGAAAAGGATAGAGCAAGAACTTATTTAGAATACAACATTCGTAATTTTCTAGCGGCTGATATGGATATGAAAGAAGATTATGTTTACCATAAGAGGAAATCTCAAAAATATGCCCTTCTCTATATATTCCGTAATATACCAATTAGTCTACGTTATACAGAGGTAGCTCATGAAAAAGTAGATTGTAGGATTTTCGAACAGCAGGATTTCGGAACGGGATTATGTTGTAGAAATGCTGTAAATACAGGAGATGGCAAATGGTGCATGATTTTCTTTATCGGTTCGGAAGTAAAGGATAGCAAAAAGGCATTAAGAGCGGCGTCAGAGAAAGTGGTTGATATCTTTCATGATAAGGGGATTGACAGTCGCTGTATTATATCCGATGTTACCTCAAGTTTTTTGGAATTATCAAGGATTTATAAGAGACTAGATCAATTACGCCTTTATTTCTATGCACATGCAAGTGAAGCGATATTATTTAGTAAGGAGCTTGAAGAAAAAGCACCTAATTCCATGAATATTAATCAATTGCTAAGTTCTGTGAGGGTATATTTAAAAGAGGAAGATAGAGATATGCTTCATCAAAGCATTGAGGATGTTCTAATAAAGTCACAAAGATACTTAAATGTATATGATTATATCAATTTATATATAGAGCTATACTCCATAATAAAGCAATGGGTAGGGGAGAAAGGATTAGATCCGGTACTGTTAGAGTTACAAGAAACCTATTGTGATGTGGATGAGGCTTTAGCATATATGTTAAATTGGATCGACGATATTTTCCTTGAATATAACCAGAAGAATGAAAACCAATATTCGAAGAAAATTCAATTAGCCATAGATTATATCTACACAAACTATGATAAAAATATTTCAATATTAGACATAGCAGATACGGTCAATCTTTCCGAAGGGCATTTAAGGAAGTGTTTTAAGAATGAAACCGGTGAGACAGTATTGGATTTCTTGACTGCTTATCGCATTGAGCGTGCTAAGAAAATGATGGATGAAGGCAAGGATAAAATTAATGAGATTAGTACCAAGATAGGTTTTACTTCTAATCAGTATTTTAGCTATGTATTTAAGAAAATAGAAGGAATTACTCCGGGTGAGTATATGAAGAAATAATATGAAAAATTGGATGAAGCCAAAGTCATTGGGAGTATTAAGAAAGAAAGAAAAGAAAATACAAGTGAGGCTTATAAGAACCGTAATGTTACTGGTTGTCATCTCTTTTATTGTATTGGCAGCAGGATCTTCTCTGTTTTTTTACTATAATTACCAAGATCAAATTATTCGTGGCGAACAGGAGAAGCTAAAGCTTACGGCGCAGCAGATGGAATCCATACAAAATAGTGTTGAGAATATGGCTAAGCAGATATCAGTTGATTCCCGTATTCAGGAATACCTTGAACAGGATGAAGATTTATCAGTATTTGAGGTATTGGTTCAGGAAGATAACATCAGGACCATATTGAAGACCTATGCGAATATGTCTCCTTACCTAGTTAGTATCAGTATTTTTAATGGTAAAGATCATTTTACAACCAATTACACTTATGGAGACGCTAATCTTGAGAAGGAAGAATGGTACAGGGATTTTAAGGTGCGTAATGCCAAGAGTGGATATACTACCCAACATGTAAATGTAATTGAGCAAGGATTAAAATCAAAACCGGTAATCAGTTATGTACTTACTGTTCGCAAGCTAGGAAATGGAAGGCGGGCATTAGGTGACATTATTATGGATTTGGATTACTCTTATATGATTAAGAAATTTAACATTGATAAATCCATGGTAGCGGGATGTTCTATTTTTGATGAGTGGGGCAACACGGTATATACAGAAGGAGATATTGCTGTTTCCTATGAAGAAATACCAAAGAAAGGCATCACACATCACATAGATAATGGTAACACAATCATTGTTAACGGTTCCATGGATTCGGGATGGATTTTAGTATCTGAAGTCTCAAAGCGTGCCGTTTTTAAAAAAATCGACTTTATTATCTACTACTTCGTTTTTGTATGTATTTTTGTAGGCTTTGTATTAAATCTTGTTATGCGTAAAAGAATACAGAGCATAACCAATCCCATCAAGTGTCTGCATAATGCAGCAACAGAAATAGGGAAAGGTAATTTTGATGTTAACCTTCAAATTGACACCCAGGACGAGCTAGAAGAATTGGGTAATACTCTTAATGCTATGGTTAAAAATCTAAAGATTTTAATGGATGAGACCGTAGAATATGAGAGGATTACGAAGGAAATGGAGATTAATCGACTTATGCTCCAAATTAATCCTCATTTTATATATAATACATTAAACTCAATTGTTTATATGGCCCAAATAGATAATAATCCAAGGATTGTACAATTTGCCAATGCATTTATTGGACTATTACAGAGTACATTAACTGTGGATCATAATAGTAGTTTTGTTCGTTTGGGACAGGAACTTCAGAATGTTAAGAACTATCTAACATTGCAGGAATTCCGTTATCCGGATAAATTTACATCAGAGATTATCTGTGAGGAGATGTTACTAGATTGTGCTGTACCTAATGTATTTATACAACCAATTGTAGAAAATTCAATATTTCATGGGTTAGCACCCAATTTGGAAAAAGGGCACCTGCAGATTGAGGTAAAAAAAGAAAAAACGGACTTAATCGTACGAATTGAAGATAACGGGGTAGGAATGTCGAGGGAAAATATTATGCGACTAATGAGTGATACTGCACCAATAACAGGTCAGATGAGAACCATAGGTATTGCAAACGTGCGACAAAGAATTAAGCATATTTATGGTGAAAACTATGGAATGGAAATATGGAGTATGGAGGGAAGAGGAACTAAAGTTACCCTTCGTATTGCTTATCAAGAAGTTAAAAAGTAGGAGGAGATAAGAATGAATTTATATTTGGCAAAGGACAGTAGATATGACAATATGAGCTATCGTTCTATCGGCAATAGTGGATTAAAGCTTCCTGTAATTTCTCTAGGCTTCTGGCACAACTTTGGGAGTAAGGATGTCTTCGATACAATGGTTGCCATGTGTCATAGTGCATTTGATTTGGGGATTACGCATTTTGATTTAGCCAATAATTACGGTCCCGAATATGGTAGTGCGGAGGAGAATTTAGGTCGTATTATAGCGGAAAGCATGAGGCCTTATCGTGACGAGTTGGTGATCAGTACTAAGGCCGGATATGATATGTGGCTAGGCCCTTATGGTAACGGAGGAAGTAAAAAGTATCTAACAGCCAGTTTAGATCAGAGCTTAAAAAGACTTCAACTAGAATATGTAGATATCTATTATCATCATAGAATGGACCCCGAGACTCCGGTGGAAGAGTCTATGGAGGCACTAGCCCAAGCTGTAAGAAGTGGTAAGGCCCTATATGCAGGTATTTCTAATTATGATAAGGAAAATAGTAAGAAAGCGATTGAAATTATGAAGGAGCTAAAATGTCCTCTCATTATCAATCAAAGAAGATACTCTATCTTTGATAGAACCATTGAGGAAGATGGAGTAAAGGAGTATGCAGCAAAAGCAGGAATGGGTATTATTGCTTTTAGCCCTCTGGCCCAAGGACTTCTGACAGGTAAATATCTAACAGGAATTCCATCTGATAGCCGTATCGCAAGAGATGGTCGTTTTTTAAAAGAGAGTTCGTTAACGCCGGAGCGTCTGGATCAGATTAGAAAGCTCAATGAAATGGCAGCACAAAGAGGACAGACTTTGGCAGAGATGGCACTTTCCTGGGTGTTAAAGGATGGGGATGTTTGTAGTGTATTAATTGGTGCATCGAAGCCTGAGCAGATTGAAGAGAACGTAAGAATTGTAAATAACTTAAAATTTTCTGTTGATGAATTAAAAATGATTGATTCTATAAGTAAATAAAATATGAAATACCTAAAGCTATCACTTAGAGCAGGACTTTTACATGAACTTAATACCATAAGATGAGTACAACAGGAGGACATAAAGTGAATATTAAAAAAGGTGGATTCACATTACCGGGTGAAGCAGGATATGAAGCATTGACACTTAAGATGGCAGAAAAATGGGGTGCTGATGTAATTCGTGATAGTGACGGAACGGAGCTCTCCAGGGAGATTTTAGATGCAGGTTATGGCATTTATTCAACGATTTGTATCATTCGTAATCATAATACTTGGGCAAAGGAAAATCCGGACAAGCTTCAGCAGACATTCTTAATGACTAGTCCTAAGACAGCAATAGATCAAAACCTAGAAGTTCCCCTTATGGAGGAATTCTTTGAAGAACAATTTAGGGTAAATAGCGCACAAGATGCCATGAAATATTGGCAGGTCTATGATAGAACAAGTAATGAGGAAGTACCTAGAGAGAAATGGAGCTATGCTGAGGAAACAGAAACAGTAGTCATAAAAGATATCACACCGTGGCACAAGTATACGGTGAGTTTCCTTGCTTTCCGTATTTGGGAAGAAATCTCTATGTATAATCATACGACCAATCATTGGGAAGCGGAGCATCTCATGCAATTAGATCCGCGTCATCCGGAGGTACAGGCATATATGCTTAGCTGGATGGAGAATTGGTGTAAGGAGCATCCTGATACCACCGTTGTACGCTTTACCTCCATGTTCTACAATTTTGTATGGGTTTGGGGAAGCAATGAGAATAATCGTCATCTATTTACTGATTGGGGTTCCTATGATTTTACCGTAAGTCCCCTTGCGCTAGATGAATTTGCTAAGAAATACGGCTATTCCTTAACAGCAGAAGATTTTATTAATCAGGGTAAATTTCATGTTACTCATATGCCTGGGAATAAAAAGAAATTAGACTGGATGGAGTTTATCAATGACTTTGTAATCACTTTTGGGAAGGAATTAATTAATATTATCCATAAATATGATAAATTAGCCTATGTATTCTATGATGATAGCTGGGTTGGTATTGAGCCATATAACGAGCGTTTTAAAGAATTTGGCTTTGATGGATTAATTAAGTGTGTATTCTCCGGTTACGAGGCCAGATTATGTGCAGATGTTGATGTTGATGTCCATGAACTTAGATTACATCCCTATCTCTTCCCGGTAGGTCTTGGTGGAGCACCTACCTTTATGGAGGGTGGAAATCCTACATTAGATGCAAAGATGTATTGGAATAAAGTAAGAAGAGCCTTACTTCGTAAGCCGGTTGATAGAATCGGTCTGGGTGGTTACCTACATCTTACTGAGGGGTATCCGGATTTCTGCGATTATATAGAAGACGTTTCAAATGAGTTTAGAAGAATAAAAGAATACCATAAAGAGGGTAATCCTCATGTCTTTAAAACCAAGGTGGCAGTATTGCATACATGGGGTAAATTACGTTCCTGGACCCTCTCCGGACATTTCCATGAGACCTATATGCATGATCTAATACATATAAATGAGGCATTATCAGGTCTACCCGTTGAAGTCTCCTTCCTTAGTTTTGAGGATATTAAGAAGGGTTGTCTAAAGGATTATCAGGTTGTGATAAATGCTGGTATCGCTGGTACTGCATGGAGTGGTGGAGATGCTTGGACGGAGGAGGTGGTTGTAGAAGCTCTTACTCAGTGGGTACATGAGGGAGGAGTATTTCTGGGTGTTAATGAACCATCAGCCGTAACGGGATATGACACCTATTTTAGAATGGCTCATGTACTGGGCGTTGATAAAGATACGGGAGCTAGAGTTTGCCATGGTAAATGGAAATTTGATATCAGCCCTATGGAAGGTATCATTCCAGAAGGGAGTAGCTTTATTCCACAAAAAAATATTTATCTAACGGATGGAAATGCAAGGGTGCTTGCAGCTAAGGATCAAACTCCGTTACTGACAATCAACGAGTTTGGTGCAGGTAAGGGTATCTATCTTAGTGGATTTGAGTTGAGTTTAGAGAACACTAGAATGTTACTTAATCTTCTTTTATATACCACAAAGGAAGAGCTTAATGGTAAATATTTAACGGATAATCCCTATACAGAATGTGCTTATTATCCAAATAGTAACAAACTGGTTATTATCAATAATGATGGTAAAGAGCAGATTGCTAAGGTTAAGACTGAGAAAGGCGATATTGCGATCACCTTAGAAGCTTATGCAACAGCTGAAATTTCATTATAAGACACAGTAGTGACTTTGAATAGAAGACAGTAGAATAAATGATTTAGAATTGAATAAAATAGGTTTGCATCTTTGTTAATTATGGGAAAGAGGTAGAATATGAAAAAATCATTAAGCATGGATCACATTACCATGGGTGTATGCTATTATCCCGAGCATTGGGGTCAAAGCTATTGGGAGGATGATCTTCTTCGAATGAAGGAGCTTGGAATTGAGGTAATAAGAATAGCAGAGTTTGCTTGGAATTTCCTTGAGCCGGAGGAGGGAAGCTATACCCTTGATTATTTTGATCCCGTACTTAAATTGGCAGAAAAGTATGATATCGGTGTTATTTTTTGTACACCGACAGCAACTCCCCCGGCGTGGCTATCTGAGAAATATGAAGAGATTCTGAATGCTAACCAAGAAGGAGTATTATTCCGTCACGGAATGCGTCAACATCATAATTTAACCTCAGAGATCTATCTAAACTATTGTAAGAATATTGTAGAAAAGATTGCCAAGCACTATAGTGCTTTTCCATCAGTTATAGGTTGGCAAATTGATAATGAAGTAAATTGCTCTATTAATAAATATTATTCTGAGAGTGATCATAAAGCTTTTCGAAGCTATTTAAAAGAAAAATATCAAACCTTGGAGAATTTGAATAAGAGTATGGGTACGGATTTCTGGAATCAGACCTATAGTGATTGGGAACAGATACATCTCTCAAGACCAACACCTAGCGATAGTCCAAATCCTCATTTGATGTTAGAGGAAAATCATTTTATAGCAAATGCTGCCAATCGTTACATAAGAATGCAGGCGGAAATTCTAAGAAAGTACGTTGGAGAAGGTCAGTTTATTACAACCAATGGTATCTTTAGTCATGTGGATTATCATGAATTAGTAGAAGATGAGACCCTAGACTTTATTACCTATGACAGCTATCCTAACTTCTCTTTCGCTAAGGATGCGAGTCCCAAGAAGCCAGGTGCCTTAAATGATAGAAATACCTCCTTTAACTTAGCAAGAACCAGAAGCATCTCCCCCATTTTTGGTATCATGGAACAACAGGCCGGCGGTGGCGGTTGGAATACCAAGATGGTACAGCCTGCTCCAAAACCGGGACAGATAAGACTCTGGAGTATGCAATCTGTCGCTCATGGTGCTGATTTTGTTAGTTATTTCCGTTGGCGTACCTCCAATGTAGGAACAGAGATTTACTGGATTGGTATTAATGATTATTCAAATCAACCCAATAGAAGAATAAAGGAAATCAAAGGCATCTCGGAAGACTTTAAGAAAATTCGTGAGGTTGCAGGAGCAAAATTCATCTGTAAGGCAGCTATCTTAAAAGATTATGATAATGAATTTGATGCAGAAAACGATGTGTTTATGAAGCCCCTTAGTGAGATTAGTACCGATGGGTGGTTTAGGGCATTTCAACATAGACACATTCCCTTTGATTTCTACTGTATGAAAGATGATAGTAAGCTGGAGGAGCTTAGTGAGTATGAATTATTAGTATATCCCCATCCGGCTATTCTGACACAGGAGCGTATAGAACTATTAACTGCTTATGTAGAGGCTGGTGGAACACTTGTTTTTGGTGCCCGTACCGGACTAAAGGATAGAACGGGACGCTGTGTTACAAGTATGCTACCAGGTCTAGCAGCTCCTTTATGTGGAGGATATGTGGAGGATTATACCTACCTTGGACCAAACGATGAGGAGGAAACCTTCACATGGGGAGACCGCCAAGCAACAATAAATTTCTTTAATGATGTTCTGGTTGCGGAAAAGGCGGTCGTAGAAGGTATTTATAACCAGAACTATTATGCCGGCAAGCCAGCCTTACTTCGCCATGACGTTGGTAAAGGTAGAGTATACTATTTTGGTGGAGGTTTTAGTGAAGAGAGTGCATTACTCTTTATTGATAAGATAGGATTGACTGCCGCTACAAAGGATATCATGGAACTACCAAAAGAGATTGAAATAACAGTTCGTAGGAAGGACAATAGGGATTATATCTTCTTGCTTAACTATATGCCCTATTCGATGAAAATTAATTTTAAGAAAGAATGCTATGAGCTATTGACGGAAAAGAATCATCAGGGTATCTGTGAAATAGAAGCTTATGGTGTTATGGTGCTAAAGGTATAGGTCCATGTAATTCTATTCTATAAGAACGGCCATGGGAGGAACGATAAGACAATGGTAAGAAAAGGCTTCAAAATGAAGTTATTATCAGTATTCCACTTAGACTAGGATTTCAATACAACAAGAAAAGGTGCAGTTGCAATACGAATAAGTTTTGTAGCAGCACCTTTTATAAGATACTCCACAAATTTTATGAGGTGCCTCTGAAAAAGTACATTCCTATTTGTTCATAAAGTCAACCGATAAATAGAAGTTATCACTTGACGTGGCAGGTATCGGTTGATATAATAGAGAAGCTATAATGAATACGGCGACATAGCCAAGCGGTAAGGCATGGGTCTGCAACACCCTGATCACCAGTTCAAATCTGGTTGTCGCCTTGAAAAAGAAAAGACACATCACGTGAGTGATGTGTCTTTTCTTTTTCTTTAGGAAGACTTCAGATTTGAACTGTGGTCAAGATCTGGTTGTCACCGTTTCAAAGAATGGCATCACGTGAGTGATGTGTCTTTTCTTTTTGTATCGCAGATAAATAAATCACTTGCTCTCCAGGTGTATCCTTGAAGTGAATGAAGGGAATTTTGATGAGACACGGATGAACATTCGGGCGTGTGCTATGGAGATTGTGAATACAGAAATTATTTATTCATAGGCAGATAAAGGCGGCAGGGAGAAATCTCTGTCGTTTATATTTACGGTATTTTTATTTTTATTACTAAACTTGACAAATAATACTTATTGAATTATAATTGTTGTTATATAACATTGATTATAATAAAATTAAGGGGTGATAAATATGCCACCAAAGGCGAAAATTACAAGAGATATGATTATAGATGCTGCATTTGAGATAGCACGAAATGAAGGTGCGGAAAATATCAATGCACGAACTGTATCAAAAAAATTGGGTTGCTCTACTCAACCTGTTATGTATCATTTCAAAACAATAGAGAAATTGAAAAAGTCTGTATATGCCAAAGCTGATGAGTACCATTCTGAATATATAATTAATATTCATAGTGATAATCCAATGAAAGACATTGGTTTGAATTATATCCGATTTGCGGTAACAGAAAAAAATCTGTTTCGTTTTCTGTTTCAGTCCAATGAGTTTTTAGGGAAAAATATTTCTGAATTGGTAAATGCTGAAGAATTACAACCCATTATAACTATTCTCAGTCAAGAAGCAGAGGTCAATTCAGAACAGGCAAAAACTATTTTTCGTTCATTATTCTTGATTGCACACGGATATGCAAGTATGTTTGCAAACAATGAAATGGTATATGATGAGCAAACTATTTTATCTGATTTAGACTTGATATTTGATGGAGCAGTTTATGCATTAAAGGGAGGATTGTAATGTATCGTTTGTATAAGAAAAATGAATTGAATTTTTCATTGGTTTGGATTATTACCTATGTTGTTTTGTTTAGTATTGCTGACAACTTTTCTGCTTCGGTTGGAATTGAAAAAATAATTACTACACCCGTTTGCATAGTTTTTACATTGCTTCTTTATGGTTTTATTAGAAAACACAACCTAAAAGAACAATATGGTTTGTGTTCTTTTAAGGGAAGCCTAAAAAATTACTTGTATTTTATTCCTCTGCTTTTAATTATGAGCGTTAATCTATGGAACGGCATTGCAATGAATGTTTCTGTTTTGGAAACTGTGTTATATCTTTTGAGTATGTTTTGTGTAGGGTTCATTGAAGAAATTATTTTTCGTGGGTTTCTGTTCAAAGCACTATGCAAGGACAATGTGAAGTTGGCAATTATTATATCAAGTATTACCTTTGGAATGGGACATATTGTAAACTTGCTGAACGGCAGAGATTTGATACCTACACTTTTACAAACTTGTTATGCAACCGCAATAGGCTTTCTATTTACGATTATTTTCTACAAAGGAAAGAGCCTTTTGCCGTGCATTATTACACACGGTGTTCTTAACTCTCTGAGTATTTTTGCTGTTAAAGATTTCTCGCTGATGTATAACATAATCTCCAGCACTGTATTGTGCGTTATTCCTGTCGGATATGTACTGTGGATATTGAGAAAAACTAAAAAGCTTGATGAATATGAAGACACAGAACCGATGAAATTGTATGCAGATTCTAAGTTTTAACTAAAATATGTATTCCGCCGTATATGGGTAAAGCCATAGCGGCGTTTTTTCTTGTGTCAAAGTTACCTTTCTCTGTCAAAGGATTTCTTTCTGTGGGATTGCTGTTTGCCCTGTTCCTGCAATTGTCGGAGTTTTGCTTATCAACGAATGATGAACTTTATCAATAGTTTTTTTGCTACTACTTGTAGACAAGTATAGATTTTTATGAATATCTTAAATAGTCAAATGTTTTTGCAGATTTTAATGTTTATTTGTTGAAGATGTACAAATTAAATGGTGCAATTTTATGAAAAATCACCTCTTGAATAAAGCACTAAATTACAGTATTATTATATAAATTAAATTAATTAAATAATTCATGATTATATTAAATCAATTAAATAATTAGAGAATATATTAAATTAATTAAATAATGTTATTATAACAATGTCAGAGGTGAAATCATGGAAGAATTAGGTATACAGTTGATCGACAGTTCGTCATGGTTTGAGCCTGCAGAAATTACCAATGGAATGAAAGAAAATGCTTCTCTCTTAGAAACGGTAAAGTGCGGCGAGGATCAGTATAGGGAGAGTCTTGGATGGCTGGATGTAGATGAGTGGGCAGGAGATAAATGGCTTACGGTCTATCAGGAGTTAGCAGCTGAGGTACAAAAGAATGCAGAAGTGCTTGTAGTTATTGGTATTGGTGGATCCAATCAGGCAGCACGAGCAGTAGTAGATGCTATCGGAGAAACAGGTTCCGTCAAAATTGTATGGGCAGGTAATAGTATTTCTGCTGATAGTATATGTAACGTACTAGAAGAAATCAAAGGAAAGAGTGTATATATAAATTTAATTGCAAAGAATTTTGAAACACTAGAGCCTGGCATCGGATTTCGTGCCCTTCGAAGTTATTTAAAAGAAGTATATGGTGAAGCATATGCAGAACGCGTAATTTGCACAGGTACAGAAGGTAGCCATCTAGAAGATCTTTGTAAAGAGCATGGATTTCATTTCTTGCCTTTCCCTGATAACATCGGAGGACGTTTTACAGCAATTTCTCCGATAGGTCTATTCCCAATGGCAGTAGCTGGAATGAATATAGGCGCTATAGCGGCAGGTGCAAAGCATATGCAACAGAGACTATATAATGAGAATGCCTCTGAAAACATAGCCTTAAAGTATGCAGTAATACGAAATTTGCTATATCAAAAAGGATTTCGCATGGAGATGCTTTCCTTCTTTGAACCACGTTATTTCCGTTTTGCAAAGTGGTGGATGCAACTATTTGGAGAGAGTGAAGGTAAAGATAATAAGGGACTGTACCCGTTGTTTGGTAACTTTTCTGAAGATCTGCACTCTATAGGTCAATTTATACAGGACGGCACTAATATTATTTTTGAAACGTTCTTGGATGTTGCAAACTCCGGTGCTTCTTATGTGCTGCATAATGATAATGTAGATGACCATTTTGATTACTTGGATGGTAAGGACTTCGATGAAATCAACCGAGCAGCATTTGAAGCAACATTAGCGGCACATAGTGAAAGATTCCCTTGTGTTAAGATTAGCGTTCCTGCAGTAGATGAAGAGACTTTTGGACAGTTATTTTATTTTTTTGAGTTTGTGTGCTATTTATCTGCGAAGATTCTTGGGGTTAATCCCTTTGATCAACCAGGTGTGGAAGCGTATAAGCAGTATATGTTTAAAGCTCTTGGAAAGCCAGAATAATTTCACAAAAGTATATGTTTTTAATTATCAGGTGTAGCAATACGCTTGCAATAATATTTAAAAGTAAAA
This sequence comes from Bacillota bacterium, assembly GCA_023389295.1. GTDB lineage: Bacteria > Bacillota > Clostridia > Lachnospirales > Lachnospiraceae > Mobilitalea. Next base: position 57,598 of record JAEWEO010000310.1, on the reverse strand, counting down.
AGGAGGATTTGATTTATGAAAAAGAGTTTAAAAAAGATGATAGCTCTCGGCTTGGCTGTGGTAATGTCAGCATCAATGCTTGTAGGGTGTGGCAGTAATGCTGGAAATACAGATTCCGGTGACAAGGGTACATCTGTAGATGGAAATGGTGCTGGCAATGGTGCTGGAAGCACCGCTAACAATGATGGTGTGTTAGACATAGGTTACACAGCGATGGTAGAAAGTTTAACCCCTTTTAGAAGCAATACTTTAAGAAATGCACCATTTATTACCCAGCTATTTGAATCATTAGCAGTAGTAAATGAAAATCAAGAAATGGAAGCCTTAGTAGCAAAAAGTTGGGTAACCAATGATGACGGTTTTACCTATGATATTGAAATCTGGGATACCGTATCTGATTCAGAAGGAAATAAAATTGATGCATCTGATATTGTTTGGTTTATCCAAGAATCCATGACAAGAGCATTAAAGCCTGTATTTGCAAAGGTTGAAAGTGTAGAGCAGACTGGTGACTATACTCTTACAGTTAAGATGACATCTAATATTGTTGGTACCTTTGAATCTCTTCTAAGAGATACATTTGCAATCTCTAAAGCAGCATTTGAAGCTAGCACAGATGAATTTGGTTCAACCTTAGTATCTACCTCACCATATAAGGTGACAGAATATACTGCAAATTCTATCTTAACTTTCGAAAAGAGAGATGACTATTGGCAGGATGAGGCTAATCTTCCAAAATGTGTTGTACCAAACGTGAAGAAACTTAGCTACCACTGTATCACAGAGTCTTCTCAGATGGCAATTGCACTAGAAACTGGTATTGTAGATATGGTAATAGGTCTGGATGCATCTTCATCTTCACAGTTCTTTGACAATGGTGATTATACTGTTGAGTTAGCAGATGGAGCTCAGGGATATCAGATGTTCTTCTCCGGTGCAGACAATAGTGAAGTTGCAAATAACGTAAAGCTTCGTCAGGCAATCTGTTATAGTATTGATGAAAATGGTCTGATTACCGGTTTACTACAGGGTTACGGTACTCCGATGTATGACGTTTGCCCTCCAATGTTTAACGGATTTAATGAGAAGTGGAAAGAGCAAGACTACTACAACTACAATGTGGACAAGGCAAAAGAGTTACTTGCAGAATCAGGCTATAATGGTGAAACAATCAGCATTCTGGCTGCCAGCAGTACATTAACACAGAGAATGGCGCAGATGCTACAGAGCTATATGATGGCAATTGGAATTAATGTTGAATTAAACTTGGTTGATTTAGCATTGTATACATCCATTCGTCTTGATGGAACACAGTATGACATTGTATTAAATACGATTGGCGGTACTTACCTAGCTGACCACTGGTCTATTCGATATGATCCGGCTGCATATAAAACTGGTGATGCTACTAGCCGTCATGATGAAGTTCTTGCAGAGCTTTTATATAAGACTTGGACACCGAGTGGCTACACAGAAGAAAATATTGATGAGGTACATAATTACCTGAAGGATAATGCAATTGCCTATGGTATGTTCAATCCTCAGACAATCGTAGTTATAAGAAAAGATGCTGGTTTAGAAGAGGAAGTATTAGAGTATCAGGGTTATATTGCTCCTGCATCCAGTAAATTTGCTAATTACTAAGAATTATTGTAACAAGACAGTCTTATAAAAATTCTAAGCTGCGGTGTACGGAAGACAGTCGTTTTCTGTGCACCTATCAGCTTTCATGGAGAATAATATATGATAAAATATGTATTAAAACGATTGGTCTGGATGATTCCTATTGTTCTGGCGGTTGCAATTTTGGTTTTTACTATGATGACCTTTTGCCCGGGTAATCCAGAAGAAATTATCCTTGGTGCTACCGCTACAGAAACAGAGCTTGCGGCAAAGCGCCTGGAACTTGGATTAGATGATCCTTATTTGCTTCGTCTTGGCCGTTATATGAGTGATGTATTTATTCATTTTGATCTAGGAAAGTCATGGTTAACTAACGTGGATATTATGGGTTCAATTATGGAACGCCTTCCTAGAACTTTAATGCTTACGATCGCAACTTTATTAATTTCTACCGTTGTTGGAATTCCGCTTGGTGTTATTGCAGCCACCCACCAAAACAAATGGCAGGATTCTGTGAGTATGGTGCTTGCCTTAGTTGGTGTGGCTGTTCCAAACTTTTGGCTTGCCCTGTTGTTGGTGTTGCAGTTCTCGGTAAAACTGGAATGGTTACCTGCGTTGGGTATAGGAACTGGACTTGCGGGAATTAAATATTATATACTTCCAGCGATATCAGGTAGTACAGGCGGCTTGGCGAGCTGTGCTAGACAGACCCGTTCAGCTATGCTTGATGTTATTCGTGCCGACTATATCACTACTGCTCGTTCAAAGGGTGTTCCGGAACGTGATGTAATCATAAAGCATGCGTTAAAAAATAGTTTAATCCCTATCATAACCGTAATGGGAACAATGTTTGGCCAATTTTTAGGTGGCGCTATGATTATTGAAACTATTTTCTCAATTCCTGGTATGGGAACATACATAATCGGAGCTGTAAACAGTCGAGATTATCCAATTGTACAAGGTGGATCTATTTTCCTTGCTATTACATTTAGTCTTTGTATGCTCGTTGTTGATTTACTTTATGCAACCGTGGATCCAAGGATTAAAGCACAATATGCATCAAATAAGAAGAGAAGGAAGGTGAAAGCAAATGCCTAAGACAGTTTCAGTAGCTAAAAAGCAAAGTGAGTTTGTTCGTATATTAAAGCAGTTGAGTAAGAATAAGATGGCGATGGTAGGTCTGGCAATTCTTTCATCTGAGATCATACTGGCAATACTAGCACCCTATATTATGCCCTATGATTATGCTTCTATGGATATGACGAGTATTTTTGCAAAGCCATCACTACAGCATTTTTTTGGATGTGATGATATGGGAAGAGATATCTTTAGCCGTGTGCTTTATGGTGCTAGATATTCCATTTCCATCGGTATTATAGCTGTTTTAATCGGTTCATTTTTTGGATGTATTATTGGAGCGATCGCTGGTTACTTTGGAGGTCAAGTAGACAATATTGTTATGCGTTTATTAGATGTTATTCAGGCAGTTCCAGGAATGCTTCTAATGATCGTTATTTCTGCTGTACTTGGACCTGGTTATTTTAATACAATCGTTGCCTTGTCGGTAGGAAGTATCTCCGGTATGGCTAGAATGCTTCGTGCCCAGATGTTAAAGGAGAGAGAAAACGAATATATTGAAGCAGCACAGTCTATCAACTGTAGCAAAGCTCGTATTATTATAAGTCATCTTCTTCCTAACTGTATTTCACCAATGATTGTATCCGCTACAATGGGTGTGGCGCAAACAATAACTGTTGCAGCAGGTCTAAGCTTTATTGGTCTAGGTGTTCAGCCACCTATTCCTGAATGGGGTGCTATGTTATCGGCAGCTCGTCAGTTTATTCGACAGGCACCACATCTAGTTTATTTTCCTGGATTGGCAATTGCCGTAACAGTACTTGCATTGAATTTATTGGGAGATGGCTTAAGAGATGCGCTTGATCCCAAATTGAAGAATTAAGGAAGGAGGAACCGCTGTGCCTCAAAAAGATATTAATAAAGAAATGCCGTTCCTTTCCATAAAGGATTTGAAGGTAGAATATAAATCGGATGGTCAAATTGTTCATGCGGTAAATGATGTAAGCCTTCAGTTGGAACGAGGTAAGACGTTAGGTCTTGTTGGAGAGACAGGCGCTGGTAAAACAACAATTGCGAAGTCCATTCTGCGTATTTTACCTGATGTGGGTAGTCGTATCGCAAGTGGAGAGATTTATCTTGAAGGTGAAAATCTCTTGAAATTACCAGAAAATGAAATGAGAAAGATCCGTGGTAGTAAAGTATCCATGATATTCCAGGATCCTATGACAGCATTAAACCCAGTACTGCGTATCGGTGATCAAATTGCAGAAGTAGTACGTTTACATAGCGATAGTAACAACCCTGCTGATCATGAAAAAAGAGCGAAAGAAATGCTTGAAATTGTTGGTATACCAGCAGAACGTTATTATGCATATCCTCATCAGTTTTCCGGCGGAATGAAACAGAGAGTTGTCATCGCGATTGCGTTGGCATGTAATCCGGATCTTCTTCTAGCGGATGAACCTACAACGGCCCTTGATGTTACGATCCAAGCACAGGTGCTTGATTTGATAGCAGAGTTAAGAAATAAATACAATACAGCTATGTTATTAATTACCCATGACATGGGTGTAGTAGCTCAAGTATGTGATACAGTTGCAGTTATTTATGCCGGTAGTATTATAGAGTATGGTACAAAAGAGCAGATCTTTAGACATCCATCTCATCCGTACACAATTGGTTTGTTCGGCGCAATACCTGATATGAATGAGGATGAAGAATGGCTACATCCAATTGATGGATTGCCACCGGATCCCACTAATTTACCTCAGGGTTGCTCTTTTGCACCACGATGCAAATATGTGACCGATGCTTGTCGTAAGGAAACAATTAGTATGTATAAAACAGAAGATGGCCACGACTGCCGTTGCTGCCGTATTGATGCCGTTTTAAAAGAGGAGGACTAAATGAAGCCAGTCATTGAAGTAAAAGGTCTAAAGAAATATTTTACTACACCTCGTGGTTTGCTTCATGCTGTGGAAGATGTCACATTCACAATTGAAAAAGGGCGAACTCTGGGTGTTGTAGGCGAATCTGGCTGTGGAAAATCCACCCTTGGAAGAACCATAATTCATTTGCATGAGAGTACAGAGGGTCAGGTTCTATTAAATGGAGAAGATGTTACTAACTTGAAAGGTAAAAATCTACGCCTGGCTCGTGAAAAAATGCAGATTATATTCCAGGATCCATATTCCTCACTAGATCCTCGTAAGACCATAGATAGTACAATCAGAGAGCCTTTGATTGTATCAAAACGTTATTCAAAAAGTGAAATTGAAAGAAAAACGCAGGAATTGATGGATTTAGTTGGTATAGACGAACGACTAAGAAAAGCATATCCACATGAACTTGACGGCGGACGTCGTCAGAGGGTTGGCATAGCTAGGGCGTTAGCGTTAGAGCCACAGTTTGTGGTTTGTGATGAACCGGTATCTGCTCTTGACGTATCAATTCAGGCACAGGTCTTAAACCTTTTGAAAAAACTTCAGAAGGAAAAAGGTCTGACTTATATGTTTGTTACACATGATATGTCAGTAGTTCGTCATATTTCCGATGATATTTGTGTAATGTACTTGGGACAGGTGGTAGAAAAATGTACTTCGAAAGAGTTGTTTAAGAAACCACTACATCCTTATACGAGAGCGCTGCTTTCAGCGATTCCGTCTACAGATATTGATAAACCGAATAAACGTGAGATTTTGCGTGGTGAAATTACATCTCCAATCAATCCCAAACCAGGATGTCGTTTTGCAGCCCGTTGTCCTTTTGTGAAAGAACAATGTAGCATGCAGCAAAAGCAAGTAGAGGTTTCTCCTGGACATTTTGTAACATGTTGCAGAGTACATGAACTTGGTGTGATGTAGAAAATAGATTTCTTAATATGTATTAATTTATTTGGCTAGATTAGAAATTAATAAATAGGACATGGTTTGCTTAGAACCTGCCACATAAGGAAATAAACTCAAGAACGCTGATAAATTCAGCGTTTTTTGAGTTTAGTAATAAAAAAATCCCACCCCCATAGGAATTGGGAGGTGGGAAACTGAAGTATTAAAGGTGCTTTTTCATCAGTAAAAGAATTAATAACGTAAGTCGCCTGCATTGTAAGTCTTGATTTTGTTACTGAAAAGCATCTGAATGGCATCCAAACGCTGTTTCGAATAGGTGAGGAAAATTACATCTTTTGGCGGCCAATTAAGCATCATATCGAAACGATCCTCATCGGTTAAAGCAACTTTTGAGATGTAGATATAGAGTGTTCCGGTTTTTTTGGAATCTTTTCTTTTTATTATTTTTGTACCGGCAACTCCAACCTCTGCAATCTCATTCCAACTGAAAAATCTCAAAGTTTTCCAAGGAATATAAGCGCGGATACCCGTTTGGTCCACCGATACTTTAGCACCAAAGGTAAGCATGGGTTTAAGAAATATAAGTCCGATTAGGAAAAAGATTGCTGCCGATCCAAAACGATGAATAATAATCAAGCAAACACCAATGGTGAAAGAAAAAAGAAGGGTGCCGCAACTTACAGCAGCCTTTAATGAATCAATGCGGTAATTCTTTTTCATGAAATTAGTTTCCTTCCTTTGAATAAAATTAAATTAATTAACTAATTGATATAATTATAGCGAAAGAACTGTATGGTGTCAATTTACAAAAGTAATTTTGGTAAAGACAAAAGCAGGAAAACTTGGTTTATAGAAGATTCATTTGTTTTATTTATTTTGCATATTTGCCCTCTTGTGTGATTTTATACCGTGGGTTATAATAAATTAAAATAATTAATTAAAGTGCCAACAAAGGATAAAACGACATAGGTTTGTCTGTCCAACTTGACACTACATAAATACAAATAGGAGGTATTTGATATGGAATTGTACAAAGACCCAAATCAGCCCATAGAGGCAAGAGTTGAGGATCTACTTTCAAGAATGACCCTTGAGGAGAAAGTGGCACAATTGTGTGGTGATTTGCCAGCTTCATTTATTGAAAATGGTGAGGTCAATATGGAACTTCTAAGAGAGAAATTTCCGGACGGACATGGACGCTTTACCCAGTATTCTATTGTTGGACTCGTTAGTCCCGAGCAGATTGCTAAGGTGAGCAATACGGTTCAACGTTACTTTGTTGAGGAAACTAGACTTGGAATACCGGTAGCGTTGCAGACAGAAAATCTTTGTGGTTATCCGGCAGCGGGTGGAACTCTGTTCCCTGCGATGGTAAACATGGGATGTACCTGGGAACCCGAACTTGCAGAGAAAATGAGTGAAATCATTGGTCAGGAGAGCCGAAGCGTAGGCATCACTTCCGCTATGAGTCCGGTAATTGATGTAGCTCAGGATCCTAGATGGGGACGCACCTATGAGACCTTTGGTGAAGATCCTTATCTCGTTAGTCAATTTGGCGTAAATTATATAAAGGGTATGCAAAATCAGGGTGTCAGCTGTATTGCGAAACATTTCTTGGGATACTCAGCATCACAAGGTGGTTTGAATGCATCGGCATGTCGTATTGGCAAGCGAGAGCTCTATGAGATATTTGCTACTCCTTTTGAAGCAGCAGATAAACTGGCAGGACTGGATGCCATGATGGCTAACTATGGTGAGATTGATGGCCTCCCGGTAATTGATAACAAGGAAATTATCGGGACATTGCTTCGCGATACTATGGGCTTTAAAGGAGTACTTACATCTGACGGTGCTGCTGTTTTAAAAACGCTAAACTATTATAAAATAGCAAAAACTTATGAAGAAGCCGGATATCTTGCAAAAAAAGCTGGAACCGACACAGAGATACCTGTTGGAGCAGCTTTTCGCCAGTTACCCAAATACGTTCGTTCTGGAGAACTGGATGAGGAATGTATTAATGAATCAGTACGTCGCGTGTTAACAGTAAAGTTCAAGCACGGGCTCTTTGAGAATCCTTATTGTGATGAAGCAAAAGTTATTATAGACATGAATAATGAAGCAAAAAGTGCACTAAGTGAGGAGATTGCCGCGAAATCATTGGTTCTGTTAAAGAATAATAGTGTGCTTCCGTTAAAAAAAGGTACAAAGGTAGCGCTGATTGGACCTCATGCTGATTCATTACGTTATCCGGTGAGTGGATATACTTATCCGGCATATATCGAAATGATGAAGGCTGGTGTTAACGGTGAATCTACTGGTTTTAATGGGTTAGCAGATGAGCAGGAAAAGTCTGATAGCGAAGGAAAGAAAGACAGAGGGCCGTTTGCGGCTATGTATGAAATGTTCTCAAAGGAAGAACAGGATGCTATGAATGATATGAATACAGTTCTAAGGGAAATGGGAACCCGTACTTTGAAGGAAGTTCTTGCGGAGCGTTTTTCAGTATCCTATGCACAAGGATGCAATATCATGGGTAAGGAAACGGATGGTTTTTCTGAAGCACTAGAAGCAGCGAAACAGTCTGATGTAATTGTGATGGCTTGTGGCGGTAACTCTGGCTGGGTCAATGTAACGGGTGGAGAAGGTAAGGATCGTCAATATCTTGATTTGCCAGGTGTACAACAGCAGTTGTTGGAGACTGTTGCAGCAACCGGAAAGCCAATTGTACTGATCCTCTATGGACCTGGTGTTTTTGCAGTTAACTGGGCCAAAGAGAATTGTGGTGCAATATTGCAAGCTTTTATGCCGGGCCCTTATGCTGGAAAAGTGATAGCAGATGCTCTAGATGGATGTTTAAATCCGGGCGGAAAGTTAACCATGTCTGTACCAAGAACCACCGGACAAATACCGATATATTACAATCACCGTGTAGGCTCAGGATACAATAGTGGCGCTGATTCAGCTGCAGCAACTATCTTCTCGGGTGGATACGTGGATGGTCCAGCCGATCCGTTATACTGTTTTGGTCATGGACTTAGCTATACCACGTTTGCCCTTTCTGATTTGCAGGTATCTGCTACGGAGATTCCCACAAACGGTAAACTGGAAATTAGCTGCAAAGTAAAGAATACTGGCGATGTAGTTGGCGATGAGACGATACAAATGTATACTAGCTTTACGCAGGCACATGTTACCCGCCCGAACAAGCAACTCTCAGGTTTTAGAAGAGTTACACTACAGCCTGGTGAGGAAAAAACAGTCGTGTTCCATTTGGATACTGCTCAGCTTGGTTATTACAATGAAAATATGGAGTTCGTGGTTGAACCGGGAACAATGTACCTGATGATTGGAACAAGTGCTCATAAGCTTCCTTTAAGTGAAAGTGTACATTTGACTGGAAAAGCAACGAATGTAATGGGTAGACGTGTCTATGTATGTCCTACAGAGATACGTTAGACTCTAAGATTGATTAACAGGTTGTTTTGTGGTAAGATTTAGGATAAAAGAGTCAGATGAATTTACTGCCCATTAGAAAGGAAGGCCCTTTTATGAAGAAAAAACCTCATATTATTATTTTTAACCCGGATGAGATGCGAGCAGATAGCCTTGCTCATCTGGGACGTAATAATGCTGCACAGACTCCGTTTTTAGATGAATTTGCAATGTCTGACGCTGTCTCATTTCAAAATGCATATTGCCAGAATACGGTTTGCGTTCCCAGTCGATGCAGTTTTTTTACCGGTCTGTACCCTCATGTGAATGGGCATCGTACGATGCAGCATTTGCTGCGTAGTCATGAATCAAGCCTTTTTTCTGAGTTGAAGGAGGCTGGATATTATGTCTGGATGAACACACGCAATGATTTGGTAGCGGGACAGATACCTGGGTTAATGGAAAAGCACGCAACAGAGATTTATTATGGTGAAGATATTCCGAGGTCACCTGGACCGGAAAACAAAGATTTTCGCGGTCAGCCTGGAGATAAGAATTACTACTCTCATTACGAAGGCAGATTATTATTGGATGAAAACAAGAGGCACTATTCTTCTGATGATGGCGTTGTGGATGCAGCCATTGACCGAATTTTGCATCCGCTGGATGACCGTCCGCTGTGTTTGTTTCTGGGATTGTTTTATCCACATACTCCATATGCAGTTGAAGAACCATATTTTTCAGCTATTGATCGTAGTAAATTACCCAAAAGAGCGACCGTTGGAAGTGGAAAGCCGCAGATGGAAGCTGATTTGCGACAACTGTTGGGGATGAGTTCTTATACCGAGCAGGATTGGGATGAATTACGTGCCTGTTATTTGGGAATGTGCATGAAGGTGGATGCTCAGTTCAAACGATTGTGTGATGGGTTGAAAAGGGCAGGAATTTATGATGATTGTGCTATATTCTTTCTTAGTGACCACGGTGACTATGCTGGTGATTATGATTTGACAGAGAAATCTCAGAATACCTTTGAAGATTGCTTGACTAAGGTGCCGTTGCTGATCAAACCACCAAAAAGTGAGGAGATTGATCCTGGAGTCTCAGATTCATTGGTGGAGCTAGTGGATTTTTATGCTACCGTAATGGATTATGCAGATGTGGAACCTGATTATGACCATTTTGGACAGAGTCTTCGTCCTATTCTGGAGAATCGAGGCAAGGAATTACGCGAATATGTCTTTTGTGAAGGTGGTAGAATGCCTTGGGAGACACAGGCAGACGAGTATCACCCGAACGCAGGAAGTTCAGGCAAGATCCCTGAGTTTAGCATGTATTGGCCAAGGCAGACTGCGCAGCTTGATGCAGATGCGCATTGTAAAGGCACAATGATACGAAACCATTCCTATAAGTATATACATAGATCCAATGGAAAGCATGAGTTCTATGACCTCCAGGTGGATCAGCTGGAGGAGCATAATGTCTATGGCGATGCCAAATATGAAGAGCAGGTTGTTAAGCTGAGACTTAGCCTACTGGATTGGTATCAGCAGACCTGTGACATCGTTCCCCGAGATATTGACAAGCGATTTACAGATCGTATGACATGGGCAATGATAAAGCCAGATTGTCCGCCAGAGCTTGAAGAAAAAGTATGGGAAATGATTCGTGATGGAAAGGGTATGGTTCAAATCAAAGCACAGTTGTCAAATATGCAAACAGATAGAAATAATTGAGCTAATGAATTTCATACTACAAGGTGAATGAGCAAGTTAATTCACCTGTCATTAAAAATAATGCGGTTTATATCATATTCTCAAAGAGAAGAATGATATAAACCGCATTATTTCGTACTATGAATCATGATGGTAGCAGAGAAATATTGATGGAAAGAGAACTTCTGTTATTCGATAAAGGTCTTAAGATCATTTTGCACCGCTACGGCAGCTGCACCTTCAGCGCCGCTGAATTCGTTTGGTTCAACAAAGATAAAGTTTGTATCCATATTGGTAGCCGTATAAAGATTTTGATGAATCACTTTCATGAGCTGATTCTGATTCTTCTGATTTTTAAAAAGGTGGCTGTCAATTAGAATACAATGTGGTTTAACAAAATTATCAATATTGGCAATCGCAATACCTAGTTGAAAAATCGAATTCTCTAAAATAGTATTTACACTTTGGTCACCTTCGGACTGTGCCTCCAATATTTCATATATCGTTGGAGCTTCAACATTGTTGCAAATTTGTCGAAGGATAGTTGCATTTCCTTTGCGGATTTCATCCGCACAATTAGAGATAATTGCCAGTTCGCTGGAAAAAGCTTCAAGACAACCGTGATTTCCACAATTGCAGACAGGTCCTTTGGAGTCAATGATCATATGCCCGACCTCGCCCTGACCTATAATTGATTCATGGAAACGAAGATGAGTATACATTAGAGGACAGGCAATACCTGTTGAAACTAAGAAATACGCAAAAGACGGGTAATTATCCATAAGTTCATGATTAAATAAGTAGGAACCATAAGCCCTTGCGCAGGCATTATTTTCTATGGAGATGGGTCCGCTGTAGTTAAGTAGTCTGGATACGTCTCCTCGGATATCTTTGTTTTCCCATCCATAGCCTGGATGAACAGTCAGAGTCCCTTCATTGCGGTTAACAAGACCTGGCAGACATAAACCGATACCTGTTATTTTAGTCTTTGGAATCTTACTGGAGCGCAGTAGTTTTTTCACCAGTTCACAGGTCTCTGTAATTGCTTCGTCGTAATCACTATAGGGGGTATCATCTGCAATGGTTTTTAATAATTTTCCACGATAATTTGTGATACAAGCGCGGCGTAGTGCTCCACGCATCTCAATTCCTAAAAAATATCCGCCATCGTCTGCTATATCAATCAAAGATGCCTTACGTCCGAGGGTTTTTTCGGAAGTCTTCTTATTCTCCACTTCTTTGATAAGTCCTTTTGAAAGAAGAAAATTGACGGTAGTAGTAATAGTAGGAAGGGTGAGAGATAGCTTTTCTGATATTTCGATTCTGGAAATTGGACCATCGTGATAAATCATCTGGCGAATTGCTGACTGGTTTGTAACTTTAACTCTTGACAGATTATTTCCATTGGCAATTTGCATGTTATATGTTTCCTTTCTATTCATTATATATCAATCATCTTAATATAATGTGACTTACATAAATTCACTTTAATTATAAACGAACTATACTATATTTCAAGCAATTATTACTAATTCTAATAAAATTTGTAAATTTTTTGTGAAAATCCTTCCCTAGTGCTAACAGCCTATGAAGTGCTCATTAAAATAGTATAGAATAATTAAATTAATTAATAAATATAATAACAGAATAATCATAAAACTACAAGTTTTAAGATGTTAAGATTATAATTTGTTTTTATGTTATTGAATTTATAAAATGGAAATGATATAATAAATTAAATTAATTAAAAAATGCATTATACGAATAGAAAGGATGAATCATGCCATGAAAGATATTTTGCTCTATATGTCTGACCAGCATTCTTATAATCTTGCAGGGTATGCAGGAAATGAAATTGTACGAACTCCTAATCTTGATAGCATTGCTAGAGAAGGAACCACGATGACAAATGCTTATACCGCATGCCCACTATGTGTACCGGCACGGGCGGCAATGATTTCTGGACAGCTTCCCAGCAATAATGGTGTCTTATTTAATTTTAATTCTATCAGCTCAGATTGCGCTACTTTTCTTCATAGTCTGACTGTATCCGGATATGAGACAGTTCTATGCGGCCGAATGCATTTTGTCGGACCGGATCAGCGACATGGATATGCGAAGCGTATCGCAAAAGAACGAACTCCGGTATATCACAATAATGTCCCCAAAACAAAAACAGAAAAGAAGTCCAAAGTAACAGGCTTTGATGAGAATAGCTCACTTTATTATATCGGTGGAGGCGATTCACCGGTTCTAGCTTATGATCGATATGTGGTAGATGAAGCATTGGAATACCTGAGTCAGGAACATGAGAGACCACAACTTATTACGGTAGGTACTTATGGACCACATTTTCCTTATGTTGCACCACCGGATCTATATGAATATTATTACGATAAGATTAGCCTGGAAGATGTTTCGGAGGATTTTATTGGACATCCGGCGTTGGAAGGTAAATTCCAAGAAGCGGATCCTGAAGTGGCGAGGGCAGCACGTGCAGCCTATTACGGTTTGGTTGAGCAGCAGGATAGACATATCGGAGCAGTTTATCAAGCATTTCAAGAGTATCTAAAACGCACGGGGCATGAAGGTATATTTATCTATGTTTCGGATCATGGCGACATGAACGGTACCCATGGCTATTATGGCAAACAAGTATTTTATGAACCTTCTGTTCATATTCCATTCTTAATTCAAGGGGATGGTATTTTATCCGGGCAGCAGATTAATAATCCAACCAGTCTTTTGGATATTGGCCCAACAATCTGTGATTTGGCCGGAGCGGAGGTTTTAGCCGGTGATGGAAAAGATCTTTCTCCTCAGCTTCTTGAAGGTTGTAAAGATGAAGATCGAATGGTGGTTAGTGAGTTGTACACCTATTTAAGTAATGGTGATACCTCTTTCGGAAGGATGGTACGCTTTAATAAGTGGAAGTATTTTACTTATTCAGGCTTTGAAAAGGATGATGTGCTCTTTGACCTAGAAAATGATTTGAAAGAAGAACATAATGTGATAGCCAAGTTTCCGGAGGTTGCAGATAAGCTACGCCAGAAGGCAAATTCGTATAAGAGCTATGACGAGGTGATGGTGCATGAGAACTGGGTAATGCAACAGCTTCGTTTACTGATGAAATGCGATTATGATAATCCGGATGAAAGATGGATTCCGTCCGAAATAGAGGAGCTTGAAAATCCTATTTGCAGCAAAAAACCATTTGAGCCCACTCCATGGGCGAAGCAGATGATGAGACGGCTTCAATAAACGCAGGTTAAAATTTATAAGGGAGGAAGTAACAATGAGAGTAAAACAGATTAAAGATATCGATGCTTTTTTTGGAGCACTGGAAACATGTCATGGCAGGGTAGAACTAATTACGGATGAAAAGGATGTGCTTAATTTGGCATCGAAACTGACGCAATTTATAGGATTGACCAGGGTCTTTAGTAATCCGGATATAGAGTCTTATGAAATCGTATGTTATGACGGAGAAGACTATAATAAGATCAAAGAGTTTTTGGTTCCTGCCGATTAAGACAAGTATAGATTTACTAATTTAGATAGCAGAAGAAAGGAAAGAAAAGTTATGCCAATTATACCATTAAGACCTCTTTTAGAGGCAACCGACAAATATCATTTTGCCCAAGGAGCATTCAATGTGAATGCAGTAGCACAGATTAAAGCAGCAATTGAGGTTCATGAGATGCTAAGAAGCCCTGTCATATTACAGGGAGCAGATCTGGCAAACGGTTTTATGGGAGGAAGAACAGACTTCTTAAACTCAACCATTGAGGATAAACGTATAGGAGCAAAAAACATAGGAGATGCTGTCCGTAAATACGGGGCGTATTCTTCCGTTCCGATTGTATTGCATTTAGATCACGGCAAGGATTTTGATTCCGTGAAAGCAGCTATTGATGGAGGCTATACCTCAGTTATGATCGATGGTTCTTCATTACCGTTTGATGAGAATGTGGAATTAACCCGTGAGGTTGTAAAATATGCACATGAACGAGGAGTATCCGTAGAAGGTGAACTAGGTGTTCTTGCGGGAGTAGAGGATCATGTATTCTCGGAGGAATCAACCTATACTAATCCAATGAAAGCAATTGAATTTTTTAAGAAAACCGAAGTGGATTGTCTGGCGATTTCCTATGGTACCATGCATGGCGCTGTAAAAGGTAAGAATGTTAAGTTGCGACAGGAAATTGTTATTGCAATCAAAGAATGTCTAAGACATGAAAAAATCTTTGGTGTACTGGTATCCCACGGTTCTTCAACTGTTCCGAAATACATCGTTGATGATATTAATGCTCTTGGTGGAGAGATTAAGAATGCAGATGGAATATCAGTAAATGAAATTAAACAAGCCATTGCTTGTGGTATAGGTAAAATTAATGTGGATACAGATTTACGTTTGGCAGTAACTAGAAACCTACGTGAATATTTTTATCAGCATCCGGAGAAGAAAGTTAGTCCTTCCATCGGTCAGATATATCAATTGCTAGAAGAAAAGAAATCAGCGTTTGATCCTAGAGTGTTCTTAACTCCTATCATGGATACAGTAATGAAGGGTTCACAATTAGATGATGACGTTCAAGCAATTGTGGAAAGTGTTGAATTAGGCGTAAAAGAAGTTGTAGGAACTCTAATTGTTGAATTTGGATCTGTAGGAAAGGCATCTCTCGTTGAATTATTATCAACAGAGGATATGATAAAAAGATATAAAAAATAAGAGATTTAAGTGGACTGCAGTCGAAGCAATTAGATGTTTTAGGCTTCTGATATAGATAAATCTTTTTTGAAATATAGATGGATAAATCATAGGATAGGATTGGTGAAATTGATGCAAGGTAATAATTGGGCAACAACCGAATTGGGAGTCTTAGAGAATTATATTCAAAATCTTAATGGAAAAGTTGTCCTTGGAATTGATGGTTTTATCGATCAGGTATGGAAAGTAGTTGAAACAAGAACCACCGATAATAACTACATACTAATCGATAAAATGCAAAAGTTTGGTGAGCTTATTGTCAACCGCAAAGAAGGCGGTATGGCAAATGAATTAATTAAAAAAAGACGAAGCTATGGAGGATTTACTGCCAACACCGGAAAAGCGGTAGGAAATTTAGATTTATCAACTACCTTAGTGGGAATGTATGGAAGTGAAGGAATTGATAAGATTTTTAATGATTTAAAGGAAAAATGTACACTAATATCCATTGGAGACCCGGTTGTTAGTACGATTCTTGAATTTACTGACGGAAAAATAATGATGCCGAATCTGGACGAGTTATTAAACTTTACTTGGGATGATTTTGTGAATGCTATAGGTCATGACGAACTAGCTAAGATATTATGTGATGCCGATATTGTATCACTCGGATATTGGTCGAATATGCCCACTTTTGATGACTTTATTAGCAAGATGAGTGAGAACTATTTCCATACAAAAGGGCCTAAAAGATTATTCTTTGATTTTGCTAACATAAAGAAACGAAGCAAAGAGGCGATTTTCGCTACCTTTAAAGTGTTAGAGAGGATGAACAATAAAATCCCGGTTAGCCTTAGCTTGAATGAACATGAAGCAGCTATATTATTTTCCTATTATGATAGAGAATTTATCGATAATATGGAAGAAGTGGCACAATCAACAGATTACATCAGAAGAACGATAGGTCTTGGAGAACTTATCATACATACTCCTAACTATGCGGTAATCTCGTCAATATCAGAGGGGATAGAAATGCTAGAACAAGATTATTGTGAAGCACCGGTTATTACGACCGGAGCGGGTGACACTTTTAATGGTGGATACATCGCGTCCTGCCTTGGCAATCTTAATGCAAGAGAAAGATTAGCCATTGCAAATGCTGCAACAAGGTTCTATATAAGCAATAGCCATACGCCAAATAGGGAAGAACTTCTCTCTGAGATAAAGAGAATTAAAGGAACCTTTAGCTAAATTAAATAAGGACGAATTAATATCAATTGAATTAACCAAATAACAGAAACACAAATTAAATAAAAAACTAAAGATGAAGTAATCTCAAATCTTTATTAAGCTTATGAAAAAACTGATCTACTCATTATGTTCCAAATAAATAGATATACTCTAATCTACTATTCTACCAAAACACTTCTGTATACGAGGTTATGATAACTAATATACAGAAGTGAATTTATAACCCATGCGAATATCATTCAAAATGTTAAATTGCGTAGTAATATGTAATATCGAAGAGTAATACATGAATAGAGTAATTGGCATGTATCATATAGAAAATGCAATGTGATCTATGATAGGTATAAATTTGGGGATGAATTTTAGATTTGTTTCTAAATTATAAGAAGATGGAGAATTATGTGGGTTATGCGAAAATTTCAAGCTATAAATGTAAAAAATTATTTTGGGATGAACAAAATACGAAACAAACTTATTTTAGCATTCTTTGTACCGGTTTTCTTAATTATTGCTTTAGGTATTATCTCCTATGTTAGTGCTTCTCAGGGATTAATTAATAGTTATGAATCTTTAGCACGTTCCTCTACTCAAGGGAAAGCAGACCTTTTAGATAATAACCTAAAA
Source organism: Bacillota bacterium (assembly GCA_023389295.1). Lineage (GTDB taxonomy): Bacteria > Bacillota > Clostridia > Lachnospirales > Lachnospiraceae > Mobilitalea. The sequence continues at coordinate 40,316 of JAEWEO010000310.1, read as the reverse complement.
ACTTTGATTAAGACAGCGGATATATTAGTTGAAAATGAAGTGGTTATTAAATATTTTTCTGACTTTTATAAAAATAACGCGACAGAACAAAGCAGCAGATGGAGTGAAATTACATCTCTTGTATCAAAAGAGATACTATCACAAGATTTTATTTCCAATATCTATATTTTAACACAAAAGGGAGAGCATTTCTCAGGCAATGGAACTTCCTTTAGTGACTTTGATTATAATAAATTTATGCAGGAAGAAGGTATGCTTCTTGCAAAATCTACTTCAGGTAGGGCGTGGATTGGAGAACATCCGTATTTGGATCAGATGGCTGGAAGTAAAAAAAATGATTATGCTATAAGCTACTTAGGCGTTATTAATAATTTTATAGATCAACCGATGGGATGCCTGGTGATAAATGTAGCAACGAAATCCATTCAAGAGATCATTAGCAATACAGATATGCCAACGGGTAGTTTTGTGGCACTAATAACAAGTGATGGAAGAGAAGTTTTTACGGAACATATGAATGTAGATTTTAATCTGTCAGAGCAACCATTTTTTCAATCAATTAATGAAAGTATGGCATCAGATTTTAGTGACTACGTTAAGCTAAAGGGTAAAGAGTATTTATTTACATATACAAAAATTGGTGAAACGGGAAACGCAATATGTACATTTGTGCCGAAGACGGAGATTCTAGCAAAGGCTAACGAACTAAAGAACATTACAATATGCATGATTATATTCGCTGCATTGATTGCAATTGTACTCGGAGGTTTCATTGCGAATGGATATGGTAAAACATTGAATGGTGTAAACCTTGTGCTTCATCAGGTAGAAAAAGGTGATTTATCATCCATAACGAAAGTGAAAAGAAATGATGAGTTTCGTACCCTTGGCAAAAGTATCAATGATGTAATTAAGAGTATGGGAAAATTAATTAGGCAGATGAAAAGCAGTAGTGTTACAGTATCGCAATCGGCGTTTATGCTATCGGATAATTCATCGATTTTAGTATCAGCTACAGAGAGTATTGTGCAGGCTATTCAGGATATTGAAAACGGAGTAATCCAACAGGCAGAGGATGCAGAAACCGGCCTGATGCAGATGAATGATCTTGTGGAGAGGGTTAATGATCTTTATGATAGAACCCAAAACATCGAACAAATTGCAAATAATACATCTGAGCTTGTCCAAAATGGTATGAGTAGTGTGGATAATCTTTCGTTGAAAGCAAACGATACAAAAGAAGTCACACAAACGGTAATTGAAGATATCGAAAAACTTGAAATTGAGATAAGAGCAATTTCTGTAATCTTAGAAACCATGAGCGGTATTGCGGACCAGACAAATCTTCTGTCACTTAATGCCTCAATTGAAGCAGCCAAAGCTGGTGAGTTTGGACGCGGATTTTCCGTGGTAGCATATGAAATTAGAAAACTGGCAGAACAATCAATTAACGCATCTTCTGAAATTGCCAGAATCATTGCTAAAATTAATGGTCAGACAAAGCTAACAGTAAAAAGTGCAAAACATGCCGAAAGTATAGTATCTTCTCAGGATGTTGCATTGTCACAGACGATTAGTGTTTTCGAGGATATTAATAGACATGTGGGAGATTTAACTGAGAATCTGAACAATATGGTAAACAATGTGAATGGAATTGAAAAGGCAAAAAATGATACATTTAAATCAATTGAAAGTATATCGGCTACGACACAAGAAACAGCCGCAGCGTCGGAAGAGCTAAATGTTAGCGCTACGAATCAGTTGCAAACGGTGAATGCATTAAATGCTATTGTAGAGCAGCTAAAAGAGGATTCTGAATTACTTATGGATGCAGTAAGTATATTTCATATTGATGAATCCGTAAATATAAGTGAGGAGAAGAAGAAATGAAAATTGGATTACTTACGAACTTCCTAGTAAAGGAAGGAATGAAAGATATTTTTGAAGTGGCTGATTGGGCAAGTGAAAACGGCTTTGAAGATCTTGAAGTAGGGCCTACACTACCCATGGATTATGACAATTATTCAAAAGTGATTCATTCAGGAAAAATCGGAATAAGTTCACTTACCTATTGCCGCAATTATCTTAGTACGGATATAGACGAAGCAAAGATGCATATCGAGGAATTGAAGAAAAGAATTGTATTTGCGAGTGAATTAGGAATTGAGAAGATAGTTACATCTACCGGTATTGATAAAAGTGTTGAAGAGGGAGTATACGACCGTGCTGATGCAATCAGGAAAATACCTGAGAGAAGTCTGGATAAGTTCGTTGCTGTCTTTGAACCAATTATTAAACTGGCAGAAGAGAAAAAGGTGAAGATTGCCTTTGAGAATTGTCCTCTTATGGGTAACATCGCTATCTCACCGGTTATGTGGAGAAAAATCTTTCAGTTAATAGACAGTCCATATGTTGGACTTGCTTATGACCCTTCTCATTTGGTTTGGCAGTTTATTGATCCTTATGAACCGATAAAAGAATTCAAAGATCGTATTTTCCACGTACATGCTAAAGATACACAGATTCACAGGGAATTATTAAAGGAAAGTGGATTTTTAACGGATTTTAGATGGTTCAATTATAGAATACCTGGAAGAGGAGAAATTGACTGGGATAGATTTTTGTCTGAGTTGAAGCAATTCGGTTACTCCAATACGATTAGTATCGAGCATGAAGATGCTGATTACGAACATGATTTAAATGCTGTAAAAGAAGGACTTATTCTTGGAAGACAACATTTGAAAAAATTTATAGGATAGGATTTTGTGATATAAATTGTCGCCATAAAAATTTGAGATTGTACCTGAGGTCATAGTTTGCAGGTTTTAAGAAAGGAAGGGTTATTAACATGGTTAAAATAGGAATTGTTGGTACAGGAGATACCATTGGGATTGCAAAATTACATATCAAAGCATTTAAGCTTATGGAAGACGCAAAGATTACTGCGCTTTACGATATTCTACCGGATAGAGCGGGCAAATATAAAGAAGAGTTTGAACTTGAGGATGCTAAAATATGTGAGTCATATGAAGATCTACTAGAAAATTCAGATGCTGTTATAATTTGTACCCCGAACTTTACTCATAATGAGCTTATTGTGAAAGCTCTGAATTCTAGAAAACATGTATTATGTGAAAAGCCCTTTGGAAATAATGCGAAAGAATGTGAAGAGGGATTAAGATTAAGTAAGGTAACGGATAAGGTTTGTATGCTTGGTCTTTGCTACCGCAATATTCCGGCAATGAGATACATCAAGCAAATGATTGATGATGGAACTTTGGGAGATATCTATTATATCAGACAATCCCAAGGAGGAAATCGAATTGCTGCTCCACAAGTGAAGCTTGAATGGAGAATGCAGGAGGATTTGTCCGGTCCTGGAGCAATCGCTGATTTTGGAAGCCATATGCTTGACTTGGCAGATATGTTTACTCGTGAGAAATCAGGTAAAATTACAGAAGTAAGCTGTATGGAGAACACCTTCGTAAATGATAGACAAGTGATTGGAAAAGAAGTGTATGGAGCAGTTTCCAATGGTGATGTTGCTGTATTTAATGCTAAGACTGAGAAGGGAACCCTACTTTCCTTTACAGCTAGCCGTATTGGTGCACATCATACCTTAGATATCTATGGAAGCGGCGGCTCAGTTATTTTTAGAGGAGAAAAACCATTTGAAATTACCTTCTTGAAAAAAGATGTTAACGGTGCTTATGAAACAGAGGCAAAGACTCTCGAAGTTCCTAAGGAATTGTATATGGAAGATGATAAAGTGCCTGAAGTACCATTTTTAATCAATTTTTACTTACAGGGTAAAGAATTTGTTGATGCGATTAATGGAAAAAGAGAAAGTAGTTCAACCTTTGAACATGGAATCTATATTCAGAAATTAATTGATGCATTACAAGAATCAGCAAATACAGGAAACGTAGTAAAAATAGATTAAAAAAGGAGGATAACAAAGTGAAACTTGGCTGTCACGCAGTATTATTTAAAGATAAAATTTCGACAGATACAAAGGGACTTTTAACTGATATTAGAAAAACTGGGTTCCAAGGTACCGAGATCGGAGCAAGATTTTTTGGAGTTGATAAAAGAGAATATCTTTGTAAAACACTAGATGAGACAGATATGTCAATGTCAGGTATGCATGCTCTAGTTCTACTTACAGATCTACTGGATAAGAAAGAAGATGCTATTAGTGGGTTTATGAAAGTTGTGGACTTTGTAAAGGGTATGAAAAACCGTAATATTATATTAACAGGACTTCACAAATGGCCAATGGATAATCCTGAGATAGATAGCAGATTATCAGATTCTAGTAGTGTGGAATTAATTGCAAGAGGACTGAATGAACTAGCTCTTCTAGCGAAAGAGCAAGGTGTCATGGTTCATTATCATAATCATTCCTGGGAATTTGAACATGATGCTTTGATTTTTAAGAGTATTGGAAGCTATGCACCAGATTTAAATTTTGGACTTGATACAGGCTGGGCATACTCTTCAGGTTATGATCCGGTGGATTTAATGGATCAGTATCCCGGACGTTTCCACTATGTACATTTACGTGATTATGACAAAGCAACCAAGGAATTTGTTGATTTAGGAAGTGGAGATATGGATTATATCCGCTTAACGAATAAATTAAAAGAAATATTAGAACCCGAGGATTGGGCAATCGTTGAGTATGAGACGGGTGACGAAGACATCAATCGTTATCAATCGGCTTATGAATATATTGCTAAATATTTTGAGTAAGAACAAGGTCAATATAAAATATCCAAAGTAGTAACATTGATCGGAAGGTTTTGATGGTTATATCCGGTAAATACATATAGAAAGGATTAGTGCGATGAAGAAGCTTAAAGTAGGAATTATAGGATGTGGTAGAATTTCAAGCGTTTATCGTGATGCTTTTGCTAAGTTGAGTGATTTAATAGATGTCGTTGTTGCGGTGGATAAGGATATTGAGCGGGCTAAGCAGTTTGCTAACTATTTTCCAGGATGTGTATTTACGGATAAACTAACAAACGTTACTGCAAAATCTCTTGATGTAATGCATGTTCTTACACCTCATTTTTTGCACAAGGAGCACGTGATACAGTGCCTTGAGTCAGGCATCAATGTATTGACAGAAAAACCTATTGCCATAAGTATGGAAGATGCATATGAAATGTGCGAGGTTGCAAAAAAAACCGGTAAAAAGTTAGGGGTTATTTTTCAGAATAGATATATTGACGGGATAGTACAGGCAAAGAAGCTCCTACTCGAAGGACGACTTGGAAAAGTAACGGGAGCGTGGTCAAGTCTTAATTGGTGGCGTCCACCCTCATATTATGACTGTGATTGGAAAGGCTACTGGGATAAGGAAGGCGGAGGTGTCGTAATTGACCAGGCAATTCATAGCATTGACTTGGTTCGATACCTGATAGGCTGCGAAGTAGAATCCGTAAAAGGTCATATTGACACAAGGGTACTGTCCCAGATTGAAGTTGAAGATGTTGCCGATGCGGCAATTACATTTGAAAACGGTGCTGTTTATTCCTTTTATGCATGCAACTATTTCACTAGCAATAGCCCGATACAGATTATGATAAGTACTGAAAATGGATCTATTTCATTAAGCGGTGAAACAGTAACGATTAAGCAGGGTGGAGAAGAGACTGTCATAGAAAATATGTCCGAAGGTGGTAAAGAAGAACATGCTTACTGGGGAAAATGCCATTTAGATCAAATAAAGGATTACTATAATTGCCTATTAAACAACCAGCCTGTTCCCTTTGCACCCGAAGATGCAACAAAAACACTCGAAATTGTATTAGCGATCTATCGCTCCTCAAGAGAAGGAAAGAAAATAATACTGAAAGAGTCTTAAAAATATCATAATAGAAATTAGAAAAGAATCGGAAGTAGAACTTTATACTTCCGATTCTTTTTTGGCTCTATCTCTGACATAAAAAATATGTATTTATGACTGGGATTCTTACATATACAAACATTTGTTTGCATGATATAATGAGTTTAATTGTGACTATAATAAAAGAAAAAAGAAGGAGTGCGCAGTGGATGGAAAAGAGGATTTACTTATGTATTGATTTTAAATCATTTTATGCCTCTGTGGAGTGCATAGAACGTGGACTTGATCCGCTGACTACTAATCTTGCAGTTGCCGATCCGGAGAGAAGCGAGAAAACAATCTGTCTTGCTATTTCCCCATCCATGAAAGCGTTAGGAATAAAGAACCGGTGCAGGGTATTTCAGATACCACCGGGAGTGAAGTATATTATGGCACCTCCAAGAATGAAACTTTACATTGAGTATTCAGCTAATATTTATGCTATCTATTTGAAATATATTGCAAAAGAGGATATTCATGTTTATTCCATTGATGAAGCCTTCCTCGATGTAACCAATTACCTACCCATGTATCAGATAAGTGCAAAGGAACTGGCGATTCAAATTATGGAGGATATTAAGGACTCCACAGGAATTCCAGCTACAGCAGGAATTGGAACGAATCTGTATCTGGCTAAAATAGCCCTCGATATTACGGCAAAGCATGTAAGAGATAATATCGGATATCTTGATGAAGAGCTATATAAAAAGACCTTGTGGGGACATCAACCGTTGACCGACTTCTGGAGGATAGGAGAAGGAACGGCAAAAAGGCTCTCGAGCATAGGCATTATGACCATGGGTGATGTTGCACATGCCGATGAAGAGCTACTTTATCGGATGTTTGGGATTGATGCAGAGCTTTTGATTGACCATGCCTGGGGCAGAGAGACAACTACCATGGCAGATATTAAGGCGTATAAACCCAAAAGCAATTCCATGTCAAGTGGGCAGGTGCTTTCCAGAGATTACAGCTTTGAAGAGTGCAAGCTGATTGTAAAAGAGATGGCAGATTCCCTATGTCTTGATATGGCAGAGAAGGATATGGTTACAGACTCTTTATCCTTAATGATTGGATATTCCAATGAGCTGGGGGTAAAGCCGGCAACAGGAACAGCGTCCATGCAGGTCACCACTAATTCCTACCGAAAGATCATACCCCATGTGATGGAACTGTATGATCGTATTGTGGATAAAAATAAACCGATACGTCGATTAAGTCTATCCTGTAATCATCTTGTGGATGAGGCTTATGAACAGTATGGTCTTTTTACGGATCCGATGGAACTGGAGAGAGAAAGAAAGCTACAGAAGGCAACACTAGAAATTAAAAAGAAGTTTGGTAAAAATGCTCTTGTACGTGGAATGGATTTACAGGAGGCAGGTACCACTATAGAGCGTAACAGGCAGATCGGAGGTCATAAAAGTGGCGAATAGTCGGGAGAAAATGGACAGGCAAAACCGTGCCAAACAGTTCATGCCCTTTGATGCCCTAAAAGGGCTCCGGGATGCGCTGGCAGAAAAGGAACGAGTTATTGTGCCTAAACGGGATTTGTCGGAAGAAGAGAAGGAAGAATTAGGTCGAAAAATAAGGTGTATTCAGAAAAAGGATATAATTACCGTGGAGTTTTTCCAGAGTGGAGAATATTTGAAGGTAACCGGAATGGTAGCGCGTATTGATGAAACAAGCAGAATATTAGAGATTGTGAATAAAAGAATATCCTTTGATGATATTTCTGATTTGCAGGGAGATATATTTCATAGTAGATTTACAAATACTTGATGCCCTTACGGTGTTCTTTACCAAATGTTTGAATATATATTAGAGATGGAACACTTATGGTAGAAAGTATTATTATGTAATGTCACACAGGAAGGCCAATAATAATTGAGTTTTATAAGAAATGAAGTAAATAAAAAAGGGGGGAAGGTTAATGGGGATGAAAGTATTTTTTAAGAAACTGGTAAGTTATATTTTGCTTCTGCATATTCTGGTATTAACTATTTTTAGTAATCCCATAGTTGCACAGGCAAAAGAAAAAACCGGCGAGCAAATGGTCGCAGAGATTATCAAGGAGCTTGATTTAGAAGAAGAAAGTTATTTCAACAAGGTGGTTATATGCGGAAGATGGATCTATGAGAACATATCTTATGATTATGAAGGGTTAAATAATGGAACGGAAGTACGAACCCTTAAGGATACCATGTTAGAACGTAAAGGGGTATGTGAAGGGTATGCAAGAGTCTTCAAAGAATTCATGGATCAAATCGGTGCTCCATGCTTATATATTTCTGACGATACAATGAGACATGTTTATAATATGGTTTTAATGAATGATAATAAGTGGTATTTGGTAGAACCACAGTCAGCATTGTATATAACATGGGAACGAGATATTATTCTAGGTTACATTGAAGATTTAAAGGAAGAAATTAGTTATTTGAAGTTTGTAATAGAGGAAGAATTATACTTTGGTATTCAAGAATTAAACCAATTAAATGCGGAAATAGTGGAATATGAAAGTAAAATAAGAGTGTACGAGGAAGAACTAGAGAAGTTAGACAAAAAAGGTGAATTGATTATTAGTAGTAAGGAGGATAATAATAATTTTCTAAATGGAAGTGGAGATTTCGAAAATCACACAGTAGTTTCTGGTAGAGGATATGACAAGTTTGTAGAATTAGCAAAAGGTAAGGTATATGGATATCCTGTGGCTACAACGAAGCTACGGACAGATCCGGATAAAGATCAAAAATATTTTATTAATAAATCAAGCGTTGCATTTACTGAAAGTATAATTACCATGAATGCAGCCACCTGCAAGACCAATGTAGTGTTACCATTAAAAGTTGAAAATTATGAGTTTTCCGATCTAACCTTTGAGATACATAATTTGGTAACCTATGATTTAAGTGGGAAAAAAGAGAAATCAAGTTACAATAATTATTATAGTATTTTTGAGAGTTTGTATAATTCCAGGGCAGAGAAAAAGTTAAATTTGAAATACTATGACAATCTTTCTACGATGGTATTTCAGATTAGTGCAGAAACAATATTTGGAAACAAATCTACAGCAAGTGTTACGATTGTATATCCTCAATTAACAAAAGCAGTAAGTGATTCATTAAATCATGGAATAGAAGCCGGTAAAAGTTTGAAATTACGCTTTACAGAGGGTACAACGAAAAAAGATTTTGACATTTCCATTGATAAGAATGATAGAAATTATGCTGAATATGATAGCAAGACAGGGATAATTAAAGCAAAAAAATCTGGATATGCCACACTTCGGATTAAGTCAAAAACAAACAAAAACTATCAAATAGAATATACCATTTACATTAATTAGTGGTTAACAATTCTACTCCATGGCGCAAACAGTATAATCGTAGTTTCCGGAAGTGATTTCTTTACCAAATTCATCGAAAATTGATATAAAGGTGCGTTTAAGATTAGATACAATATCAAATGTTACCCAACCTGCACTTGAGGTTGTTACCTAAAATATTGATCGAGGTTCTCCACTATAATTTCTTAAAACGTTATACGAAATATGAATTTTATATAGTTATTTTTTGTAAATAATGATATAGTTTATTTTATAGAGTCATTGAAACGAATAACTACCGAATGAGAAAGGCAAGGTTATTAGTATGAAAAAATTTGCAAAAATAATCATTGATAAGGACTTTAAGATTTCAAAGATTGATAACAGAATTTATGGCTCCTTTATTGAACATCTAGGAAGAGCTGTCTATGGAGGAATCTATCAACCGAACCATAGTAGTTCCAATCAGGATGGATTTAGAGAAGATGTACTTAAGCTGGTGCGTCAGCTAGAGGTACCGATTGTTCGTTACCCCGGCGGTAATTTCGTATCCAATTATTTTTGGGAGGATGGCGTTGGTCCCATAGAAAATCGTCCCAAACGACTGGATCTTGCATGGAGAAGCTTAGAGTGCAATGAAGTTGGTGTGAATGAATTTGCAGCATGGGCAAAGGCAGCCAATACAGAGATCATGATGGCAGTCAATTTGGGAACCAGAGGCGTTGCGGACGCCTGCAACATTTTGGAATACTGTAATCATCCTTCCGGAACAAAATATAGTGATTTGAGAATTAGCCATGGGATAAAAGAACCTCATAAGATTAAAACCTGGTGTCTAGGTAATGAGATGGATGGACCTTGGCAGCTGGGATCAAAAACTATGGAGGAGTATGGAAGGATTGCTTATGAAACGGCAAAAGCAATGAAATTAATCGATCCTACGATTGAACTGGTTGCTTGTGGCAGCTCAAGTACTGATATGCCAACCTTTCCGGAGTGGGAAGCCACAACCTTAGAGCATGCCTATGATCACGTAGACTATATCTCGCTACATCAGTATTTTGGAAACAGAGATTATAATACGGAGAACTTCTTAGCAAAATCCGTGGAAATGGATCGCTTTATCAAAACAGTAATTGCAACCTGTGATTATGTGAAAGCGAAAAAGCGGAATAAGAAAAATATCAATCTTAGCTTTGATGAATGGAATGTATGGTTTCATTCCAATTCTGAGGATGATAATATCATGAAAAATCAACCCTGGCAGAAGGCTCCGGCTCTTTTGGAGGATCACTATACCTTTGAAGATGCACTACTAGTGGGTCTAATGCTTATTACACTAATGAAACATGCAGACCGTGTAAAAATGGCTTGCCTCGCTCAATTAGTTAATACAATAGCACCGATAATGACGCAGGAGGATGGTGTGGCATGGAAGCAGACCATATTCTACCCATTTATGCATGCCTCTAGATACGGACGAGGGATCGCACTTCAACCTGTCTTATCCTCCTCTAAGCATGATACGAAAGATTTTACAGATGTATCAGATGTTGATGCAATTGCAGTATATAACGAAGAGCAAGAGGAAGTTACTATTTTTGCAGTCAATCGTGATTTGAAGGAAGATATTAAATTTGAAATTAATATCAAGAGCTTTAAGGATTATAAACTGAAAGAACATATCGTATTAGAAGAAGAGGATCTAAAGGCAACGAACAATGCAAAGGTACAGAAGGTTGCTCCAAAATTAAGAATGGATTCTGTAGTTGAGGAGGGCGTACTGGTAACTAATTTACATAAAGCCTCCTGGAATGTAATACGATTTGGCTTATAGGTTGGATTAGAAAAAAGAAAAATGGGAAAATATTTGGTAATATGTCACAATAAAAAACTTAAAAATTAGATTATATTATAACAATTGACAAACAAGCCTTACCGTGATAAGCTAGATTTAGTTAATAACAAAATTTAAAGTAAAGTGCGACGATAGTGCTTTTCTAATGTAACGAGTGATGAAAGCTCCTTGGAATATTCAAGGGGCTTTTTGCGTAAAAATAGCATGGGAGGCGGTTGCAGTTTGATCGAGATAGATGAAAAGAAACGGATCATTCAAGAATTCGTTCCGGGTAAACAAGTTACCCTGGCACATATCATTGCTAATCCGGTAAAATCTTTGTATAGCAAGATGGGATTAGTGAACGGAGAAGGAGCGATTGGGATATTTACCATTACACCCTCAGAGGGAGCAATTATTGCTGCAGATGTGGCAAGTAAAGCTGCGGATGTTACCATTGGATTTGTTGATCGTTTTAGTGGTTCTCTGGTAATTACGGGGGATGTGGCAGCAGTAGAAGCTGCACTTCATGACGTAATACATATGCTTTGTACTATGATGGGATTTACATCAACTTCGATAACTAAAACTTAAATAAAGGACATACAGTATAATGAATAATAATTTTACAATGATTCTGATAGGACGATCGTCGGCCGGCAAAACAACCTTCTGCCAGCGCTTTAACAAGGAAGATATCATTTACCACAAGACACAGACCATTCATATCGAAAACGGTAATATCATTGACACTCCCGGTGAGTATCTGGAACGAGTAAGAATGAGAGGAGCACTTATGGTAGCTTCGGCGGATGCTGATATTATCGTATTGGTACAGGATGCTTTGGAGGGTGGGACTATGTTTCCCCCGGCTTATGCCAGTTCTTTTGCTAAATCATCGATAGGGTTAATTACTAAGATTGATATTGCAACCAAGGAACAGGTGGCAAAAGCCAAAGATTTTTTGAGAATGGCAGGTGCAGAAAAGGTCTTTGCTATCAGCAGTATTAAGGGAACCGGATTTAGCGAATTGTTAGATTATCTTGATTTTCTTTCATTAAAAATCTATTGAAGATAGTGGGAGGTAAAGATGACAAAAGAAGGATTAAGCGTTGTTGTTATTGATGATGAACCGATTACCAGAATGGATTTGAAGGAAATTCTGGAGAGTAAAGGTTGTCAGGTCCTTGGTGAAGCAGGAGATGGGTTTGATGCAATTGAACTTTGCAGAAAGAATAATCCGGATCTGGTATTATTAGATATTAAAATGCCTTTTTTAGACGGAATATCAGCGGCTAAGATAATCAATGACGAAGGTTTAGCAGAGACGGTAGTTTTATTAACGGCGTATAATGAAAAGGAATTTATTGATGGTGCAAAAAAGAGCGGAGTTGGTGGTTATTTAGTAAAGCCCATTGATGAGAAGTCATTAATTCCCAATATAGAGCTTGCAGTAGCCAGAAGTAGAGAGATGAAGAAGTTAAAAAGGGATTTTGAAGAGGTTTCAAATCGCTTGGAAAGTCGTAAAATCATAGAAAAGGCTAAGGGCATAATCATGAAGCAAAACAATTTATGTGAGCAGGATGCCTATGATTACATAAGAAATATCAGTAAGAAGAAAGAAATCGCTATGAAAAGAGTTGCCGAGATCATATTAATCAAGGCAGGAGAGTAATGGAGGATGGATATAATCTATGATCTTTGTAAACAGTATACTGATCTTGCTGATGAAGAAATAAGCAGTATCAGGATGATGTCTAGTGTTCTCCAGTCCCTGGCAAACCTAGAGGATGCAGATGTATTTATCGATTGCCCTTCTGAAAATGATGATTCCATTGTGGTGGCTGAGGCAAAACCCTCCGGTGTTCCATCCTCCTATAAGAATAGTGTTGTCGGCATGATGGCTAAGAAGGAAAATGAACCTGCGGTGGCCAGAACCATGAGACTTGGAATACCAACCAAGCATATGAAGGCTTTAACACAGGAAAATACCTATGTCATACAATCCGTGGAACCGATTAAGAATGGCTCTAAGGTCATTGGTACTCTGATTAGGGAAAGACGAATGGAGGAACAGTATGCCATCGGAGAACGACTACATTTATCCGAGCAAAGCTATAAGACCATCGCTAATGTACTTAATCACATGGGAGATGAGAATAGCTGGTTAACGGAATGCATTGAAGAAGCCCTCCTAATGATCAACCATGAAGGGATAGTTAGCTTCCGTAACTCCATTGCGAAGGAGTTGTATCGGAACCTTGGCTATATCGAGGATGTCTTGGGGCAATCTTACGAAAATATCTGTCTGATCAAGTCGGAGCAGATAAATGAAAAGCAGATAAGTGATAACCGCAATAACACATTTACAGAAACCGTTGTGGGCAAGCATACACTCAGTATCAGTACGGTATATTTGGGACGAAAAGATATTGCTTTTGCAGTAATTATTCGTGATATGACATGGATGCGGGAACAGGAGAAAGAACTGATTCTTAAATCCGTAGCCATTAAGGAAATGCATCATAGAGTGAAAAATAATCTCCAAACAATTGCTTCTTTGTTGCGGCTTCAGATTCGGCGGACGGAAAATGAGGAGACGAAAATTGTATTAAGAGAAACCATGAACCGCATTCTGTCCATTGCAGTTACACATCAGTTACTGGCACAAAGTGGAATTGACTATGTAAAAATAGGCGAGGTAATACTGAATATTAAAAATAATGTGACCCGTTATTTTTATCGCCCCCAATATAATATTGATGTTTTATTGGAGGGTGATGATTTTGAAGTAGAATCTGATATAGCAACCTCGGTAGCCTTAGTAATTAATGAATTACTTCAGAACTCGTTAAAATATGCCTTTGTAAACAAGGATAGCGGTGTTGTTCGAATCGTAGTAAGCAAAGGCTCCTTATATTCAAAAATTAAGATGTTTGATAACGGCTGTGGCTTTGATGTCACGAACATGAAGCATGAGGGTCTGGGGCTAAAAATAGTACATTCACTGGTAGAAGATAAGCTTCATGGTAATTTAAAGATTAAATCCAACAAACAAGGTACAACGGTTACCTTTGATTTTCTTAATAAAACAATTGAAGTCGTTGGTGTGACGTAACACTAGCGTGGAAACTGGAACGTTGAAGTCCGGGGTCGTAGTATTTCTAAAAGGGAGTACTGCGCTCCGGATTTTTGCGTTCCTTCGGAGGATTTTATTTATTGGAATTTATTTAATGAAAGGCAAGGTTAAAGTATGAGGGAGACGTTCTTAAGTGTAGGGATTGATATAGGGACTTCAACAACACAGTTGATATTTTGTAGGCTGGTGATTGATAATCTGGCAAGTAGCTATACAGTACCTCGCATAAGTATTGTTGAGAAGGAGGTAATCTATAAAAGCAACATATATTTTACACCCTTAATGTCTCAGACAGAGATTGATGTCAAGGAAGTAAAACGGATCATTGAAAAGGAATATCAAGCAGGGGGCATAACACCGGATATGTTAAGAACCGGAGCAGTAATCATTACAGGTGATACGGCAAGAAAGAAGAATGCCAATCTGGTCTTAAAGACCTTAAGTGATATGGCAGGAGATTTTGTTGTGGCAACTGCTGGGCCGGACTTAGAATCCGTATTATCAGCCAAAGGAGCGGGGACGGATAGCATATCTAAGGAGGAGAAAATCGCAATTGTTAATCTGGATATCGGCGGAGGAACCAGCAATATTGCTGCATTTCATAGAGGGAAGCTAAAAGGAGTATCCTGCCTTGATATAGGAGGGAGACTTATCAAGATAAGTGATAATCGGATTACCTATGTATTCGAGAAGGTAGAGGAACTAGCAAAACAAAACGGTATCATAATACAGGTTGGTGAGCCCGTTGATATCAATAAGTTGACGCATATATGCCGGCTCATGGCAGAACAATTAGCACAGGCAATCAATCTATTACCCAGAGATATAAGCCATTCCTACCTATATACGAATGGAGGAAAGCCTTTACCTAAGGAGTTGACTTTTGAGGCAATGACTTTTTCGGGGGGCGTTGCAGATTGCATTTATAACACTTCAACCCAAAATTTATTTTGCTATGGTGATATCGGCGTCCTGCTAGGAAAGGTAATTAGAGAGCATGAAGCCTTTCAAAGGATTAAGGTATATCCGGTCAAGGAGACAATCCGTGCTACTGTCGTGGGAGCAGGAATACATACAACCAATGTAAGTGGGAGCACAATTGCCTATACCAAAGAAAAACTACCAATGAAAAACATTCCGGTAATCTTAATATCCTCCGAAGAAGAAGGAGATTTAGAGGCCGTCAGCAGATCCATTGCTCGTCAGATTCCCCTCTATTATTTTGAAGGGAAGTTGGAACAGGTCGCCATATCGCTTACCGGTAACTTTCATACGAGTTTCTTGGAGGTACAAGAACTTGCAAAGGCCATTATAAAAGGGGCACAGGAGATAATTAAGAGCAATCACTCTTTGGTGCTGGTAGTGGAAAATGATATTGGTAAAGTCCTCGGTAATGCTCTAAATGTGCTGTTAGAGAGAAGAAAGGATGTGATTTGTATTGATGGAATTCGTGCGCAGGAAGGTGATTATATCGACATAGGTGAGCCTTTGGCAAACGGCAGAGTGGTACCGGTAATAACGAAGACATTAATTTTTAATTCTTAAAATAAGGAGGGAAAAAATTTGATACTCAAAACCAAACTGTTTGGTCATACCTATGAGTTTAAATCACTCAGAGAAGTAATGGCTAAAGCAAATGAAGAAAAATCTGGTGACAAACTGGCACAAATTGCAGCGGAATCAGCAGAGGAGCGGGTGGCTGCAAAAGTAGTTCTTTCTCAAATTACGATGGAAGACCTAAGGAATAATCCGGCAGTTCCTTATGAACTTGATGAAGTAACAAGGATTATTCAAGATGATGTAAACGAAGCTATTTACCGTGAACTAAAGAATAAGACCGTTGCAGAATTTCGTGAATGGCTTTTGGACACCAAAACAGACGGAGCGATGATACGCAGAGCATCCCGCGGACTGACTAGTGAAATGGTAGCAGCAGTATGTAAATTGATGAGTAATTTAGACCTCATCTATGCTGCAAAGAAAATTAGGGTAACGGCGCATTGTAATACGACCATTGGATTACCCGGCACCTTCTCCTCCAGATTACAGCCAAATCATACTACAGATGACTTAAAAGGAATTATGGCATCAACGATGGAGGGCTTTAGCCTTGGTTGTGGGGATGCGGTACTTGGTTTAAATCCGGTGGATGATACGGTGGAAAATGTATCCCGAATCTTAAAGAGCTTTGATGAGTTTAAAAACAAATGGGAAATTCCTACGCAAATCAGCGTTCTGGCACATGTTACAACTCAGATGGAGGCAATTGAGAAGTTTAATGCTCCGGTAGATCTCATGTTCCAATCCATAGCAGGTTCTCAAAAAGGGAATGAAGCCTTTGGTCTGACAGCAACTATGCTCTCGGAGGGGCGTGAACTCATGCTGAAGAAAGGAACAAGTACCGGACCTAATGTCATGTACTTTGAAACCGGTCAGGGCTCTGAGTTATCCTCTGAATCTCACAACGGATGGGATCAGGTTACTATGGAGGCGCGTTGCTATGGCTTTGCCAAAAGATATCAACCATTTTTAGTGAATACTGTAGTTGGTTTTATCGGACCCGAATATCTCTATGATTCCAAACAAATTATACGTGCGGGATTGGAGGATCATTTTATGGGTAAGCTGACAGGAATCCCCATGGGATGTGATGCATGCTATACCAACCACATGAAAGCGGATCAAAATGACGTAGAAAACCTAGCGACCTTATTAGTTGCAGCAGGCTGTAATTATATCATGGGTGTACCTCAAGGAGATGACTGTATGTTGATGTATCAATGTACCGGCTATCACGAGGCAGCAGCATTACGTGAGACCTTTGGATTACGTCCGATCAAGGAGTTTGATCAATGGTTAGAAAAGATGGGCTTCTCGGAAAATGGCAAATTAACGCCACTTGCAGGAGATGCATCCGTATTCTTAAAAAAATAGAGAGGAGGTGTAAGGAATGGTAAATGAAAAGGAGTTAAGAAATATTATAGCGCAGGTGTTAAAAGAGATGAATTTATCTGAAAGTAGTGTAGCTGAAGTATTTCATGCTACTCAGGATAGCTTAGCTACTTCTTCCTTAATAGAGGATGGCTACTTACCTGATATTACAGAGGTGGATATCAAGAATCAATACTTGGTGGAAGATCCGGTAAATAAAGAGGAATATGCAGATTTAAAACGATATGCTCCTTGCCGTTTGGGCATAGGGAAAGCCGGTGCTCGTTATAAGACTGAGCCAAGTCTTCAATTTCGTGCGGCTCATTCTGCAGCGCAGGATGCAGTATTTTCTGATGTGGATCAAGACTTTATCGATAGAATGGGCTTCTTTACAGTAAAGAGCCAATGTGATTCCAAGGATACTTATCTAACGCGTCCTGATCTTGGAAGAAAATTAAACGATGAGGGTGTTAAAACGGTACTGGAAAAATGTAAGAAAAATCCTACCGTACAGATCTACGTTTCCGATGGATTAAGTTCAGCAGCTGTTGCAGCTAATGTAGCGGATGTATTGCCAGGAATTATACAGGGCTTAAAAAGCTATGGAATTGAGGTTGGGACAACGTTTTTCTGCAAATATGGACGCGTAGGTGCCATGGATCATATTTCCGAATTAACAGGAGCTACGGTTACTTGTGTCCTAATCGGAGAAAGACCGGGTCTTATTACAGCAGAATCAATGTCAGCTTACATTGCATATAAGGCTACCGTAGGAATGCCGGAAGCCAGAAGAACCGTAGTATCCAACATACATAGAGAAGGTACCATACCGGCGGAAGCGGGGGCACATATTTCGGAAATTATTAAAACCATACTGGATCACAAAGCCAGCGGTACTGATTTGAAACTATAAAATATAGGAGGATGAGAAAATGAAACGAGATCCTGTAAAAGCAAGTGTCCTTGCAACAAAACTTATACCTAATGTAAGCGCAGATTTAGCAAAATCCTTAAATCTGGAACCGGGTCAGAAGTCATTAGCATTAATTACAGCAGATTGTGATGATGTAACTTATACTGCTCTAGATGAAGCAACAAAGGCAGCTGATGTTAAAGTGGTATATGCCAAGAGCTTTTATGGTGGAGCAGCAAATGCCAATACAAAACTTGCCGGAGAAATCATCGGTATCTTAGCCGGCCCAAATCCCGCAGAAGTAAAGAGTGGATTAGAGGCCTGTGTTAACACCATCGAAAACGAAGCACATTTTGTATCAGCCAACGAAGACGATACCATTGTTTACTATGCTCATTGTATTTCTCGTACCGGCTCCTATTTATCTGCAGGTGCTGGCATCAATGAAGGAGAAGCATTGGCTTACCTCATTGCACCTCCGTTAGAAGCAATGTATGGTGTGGATGCAGCAATTAAGGCAGCTGATGTTAAAATGTGCGTATTATATGCGCCTCCGTCAGAAACCAACTTTGGCGGTGCTTTATTAACCGGAAGTCAATCAGCTTGCAAGTCCGCCTGTGAGGCTTTTGCGGCAGCCATTGAATTTGTAGCAGATAATCCCAAGCTTTAGTCCTAAAACCAAAATAATCTTTGGAAAGAGATGAATGGAGGAAACGATGAAAGCTCTGGGGATGGTTGAAGTATATGGATATTTAACAGCAATAGAAGCCCTTGATAGTGCCCTAAAAGCGGCGAATGTAAATCTAGTTGATGTGACTATGGTAAGGGGAGGACTGGTAACGGTATTAATAAGCGGAGACGTAGGTGCTGTAAAGGCAGCAGTAGATGCCTCAAAAACAGCGGCTAGTAAAGTAGGAAAAATAATATCAGTACATGTAATACCAAGACCATCAAAAGAAGTGGAAAAAATAATTCCATTTCGTTCTCCGGACAAGGAAGAAGTAGAACCAAATAAGATACAACGAATAGAGGTAATGCCTGAATTAAACAAGGTAGAACTGATAGAGGTAATGCCAGAATTAAACATGGTAGAACTGATAGAAGGAATGCCAGAATCAAACAAGGTAGAGCAAATAGAGCCTCTGCCGGAACATAACAAGACACAACGAGTAGAAGATATGCCGGAGTCTCAAAGTGTAACGAGCGAAGAGAATCTTAATCATCCCCAACCAGAGGGACTAGATAAAAGTCAGATAACGGTAGAAGCTTTAAAATCAATGACAGTGGATCGATTACGCAAACTTGCTCGTGATGTTGGCATAACCAATATGACAAGAAAAGAAATCCGCTTCGCAACAAAACATGAGTTAATTGATTCCATCAGTAAATTCATAGAAGAGGAGAGATAACGTTATGCAGCTATATGATAAAGATCTTTTGTCTGTACAAGAAGTACGGGAATTAGTAGAAAAGGCAAAAAGAGCGCAAATAGAACTTAGCAATAAGACACAGAGCGAAGTGGATCGAATCGTAAAATCTATTGCTAATGCAGGCGTACGTAATGCGAGGCGCCTAGCCCAGATGGCCCATGAGGAAACAGGTTTTGGTCTAGTAGATGACAAAGTAATTAAGAATGTATTTGCAAGCCGTGGAGTGTATGAAGAGATTAAGAACTTAAAAACAATCGGAGAAATTGCATGGGATGAAGAGAAGCAGGTGCGTTCCATAGCAATTCCGGTAGGTGTTATTGCAGGAATTATTCCTTCCACCAATCCTACCTCAACGACCTTATATAAGGCAGAAATTGCAATAAAGGCAGGAAATGCAATCGTATTTTCGCCACATCCCAGTGCGCTAAAATGCATCATTGAAACAGTAAAGGTGATTCGTCAGGCAATCGCAGAAGCAGGGGGAAATGAGGAATTGGTAAGTTGTATCACCATCCCAACCATGCAGGCTACCGAAAATCTGATGAAGCATTCCGATATTTCCATGATACTGGCTACCGGCGGATCTGCCATGGTGCGTGCAGCTTATTCTTCCGGTACTCCAGCCATCGGTGTTGGACCCGGTAATGGACCGTCTTATATTGAAAAGACTGCCGATCTAGCGGCTGCTGTCAAATGCATCATGGATTCTAAGACCTTTGATAACGGTACGATCTGCTCATCGGAGCAGTCCGTAATCTGCGAGGATAACATGGCGGATAAAGTGCAAAAGGAAATGGAGCGGCAGGGTGCTTATTTCCTAAAAGAGATGGAGCGAAAGAAATTAGGCGATTTTATTCTTCGAGCCAACGGAACAATGAATCCTATGATTGTAGGTAAGAGCGTACAGACCATAGCCGATCTTGCAGAGCTTCAAGTTCCGGAAGGGGCAAGGGTATTGGTAGCCAAAGAAGACGGGGTCGGAAGAGGTCATCCCTATTCCAATGAAAAACTGGCGCCAATTCTGGCTTTTTATACGGCGGAGAACTATGAGAAAGTATGTGATCTGTGTATTGAAATACTCCACTATGAAGGAGCAGGTCATACCTTCAGTATCCATTCAAAGGATGAGCATATGATCAGCTATTTCTCACGTAGAATTCCGGCGTCAAGAATTGTAGTCAATACGCCAAGCGCCTTGGGTGGAATCGGAAGCACGACGGGGCTTATGCCCTCCTTAACCTTAGGCTGTGGCGCCATTGGCGGAAGTGCGACCTCGGAAAATGTGGGACCTATGAATCTGTTAGACATCAAACGTGTTGCTTATGGTATTCGCAGTATGGAGGAAATCAGAGAAGAAGGAACAAAACCGGATGAAGATAGGTGCACTTCGATTAGCATTGATCCTATCAGGGTGGAAGAAATTGTACAAATAATAATCAAGCGGTTGCAATCCGCATAATTAAAAGGAGGATAAATTATGGCAACAATGCAAGCATTAGGAATGATAGAAACGAAAGGATTAGTAGCTTCCATTGAGGCAGCAGATGCAATGGTTAAGGCAGCAAATGTTACATTGATTGGTAAGGTACATGTTGGCGGTGGACTTGTTACAGTTATGGTACGTGGTGACGTAGGTGCGGTAAAAGCCTCTGTTGATGCAGGTGCTGCGGCAGCGGAAAGAGTTGGAGAAGTGATCTCCATTCATGTAATACCAAGACCTCACGATGAAGTAGAATCTATACTTCCAAAGTTTGGGGCATAAAGAATTCCTTCCTGCGGCTTTTAGCCGCAGGAGTATAAGGAGGTGATTCCTTTGAAAGTGATTACGGAGGCTATTCTCAGAGCAGAGTTAAGAGCAACAGAACCGGAGGTTTATTCCATTGAACCCGGGAAAATATTGTCACCGGCGGCAAGAGAATATTTGCAGCAGCGTAAAATTAAGATTGCAAATGCCTGTAAGGAAGATGTAAATAAAATAGCAATAAGTGAATCCGAAATAACCAAAGAAAAAACCGAGCCTTACAGTACAGCCGGTGAGAAATTCATTGATTATGAAACGGGTGCCTATTATACGGAAAAACCGGAGCATATGACACATTTGTACGGAAATGTTTTGGTAGCCAAAAATCATCCGAGGATTCTGTTTCGCGGAAAATTAGATAGCTTGCAAGCGCTCATTGTACTGGATCAGGCTATCTTAGCTGAGGCGGAGGAGAATAAGAAGATAATCAAGGATTTATCAGAAATACTGGGTGTCTTAAGAAGTATAATGCGTTCTGATGTAATGAATGAAGAGCTGCAAAGTGATACCATACTTGGATTTACTCATGCACAATTACGGGAACGGTCGCACGAGCCAATGAAATATTACAATATAAAGCCAATGACCTTACCGGATTATACCATGGGTAAAACATACGCATTGTTAAATCAACTCCGTACTGCAATCAGAGAGACGGAGGTTGCAGCCTCGGAAGCATTTCGTGTAGGTACAAAATGCACCAAGACAGATATAATCGAAGAATTAAATCGCTTATCGAGTGCTCTTCATATTATGATGTGCATGTATCTGACCGGACAATACCGCTAAAGGAGGAAAAAGGATGGAACAATTGGTGCAAGCGGTTGTAAACGGTCTCTCAAAAGCCGGTCTGGTTCAAATTGAAGTATCCGCCCGTCACGTACATCTATCACAGCAAGATTTGGAAACACTCTTTGGTCCGGGAGTGGCTTTGAACCCCAAGCGGGAGTTATCCCAACAAGGTCAGTATCTGGCAGAGGAACGGTTAAATCTCATAGGGTTAAAGGGAAAAAAGAATAACGTAGCCATACTTGGACCCGTTAGAAAAAAGACGCAGGTGGAGTTGTCCAGAAGTGATTGTGTAGAACTGGGGATTTTGGCACCCCTTCGAGAGTCAGGGGATGTTAGTGGCTCCGCTAAGATAATTCTTGAAGGCCCTTATGGGAAGTTGGAGCTTTCAGAAGGAGTCATCGTCGCACAAAATCATATTCATGTTCCGATGGATATGGCAAAGGAGCTTCATTTAAAGGATAAAGAGCGTGTTAGTGTACACGTATTTAGTGAACGCCCCATCATTTTTCAAAACGTAGTAATTCGAGTCGATAGTAAATTTAGCTTTCGAATGCATATCGATATTGATGAAGCAAATGCTGCAGCAATTAGTGGCTTTGCTTTAGGTAAAATAATACAAAAAACGAGTCATTTGTCAGAGGAATAGAATGAATAGCTTTGA
The DNA here is from genome assembly GCA_023389295.1 of Bacillota bacterium. Lineage (GTDB taxonomy): Bacteria > Bacillota > Clostridia > Lachnospirales > Lachnospiraceae > Mobilitalea. Next base: position 17,591 of record JAEWEO010000310.1, on the reverse strand, counting down.
TTTTAACTCACGATTAGGCCCTATTCAAATACTTAAATAGAGTTCAAATATCGGAAAGGCAAGGGATAGAAGGTATGATGGATTTAGAACGTGTGAATGCTTATATGGATCAGGTGGAGAAGTCAGAAGCAATAACTTTTAAACCGGTAAGCAATAAATTAAAATGTGGACTTGATCTTGGTACGGCTTACATTGTGCTGGTAGTATTAGATGAGGAGGATCATCCGATAGCCTGTGAGAAAATGGCGGCAGGAGTCTTAAGAGATGGCGTAGTAATAGATTATAGCGGAGCATTATCCATAGTGAAAGAGCTTAAGGCAAAGCTTGAGGCCCGGCTTGACTGTGAACTGAAAAACTGCGCGATTGCTATGCCTGCCGGTACCGAAAGTAGCACAAAAACACATCAGTATGTTGCTGAAGGTGCGGGCTTTGAAGTGGTTAGCATTCTGGACGAACCAACAGCAGCAAATTCCATATACCGGATACAGGATGGCGTTGTCGTAGATATTGGAGGTGGAACCACCGGTCTTGCAATATTTAAGGAGGGCAAAGTTATTCGTATTGAGGATGAACCTACAGGTGGGACACACCTATCTTTGGTACTCGCGGGTAACTATCATATTCAGTTTGCAGAAGCTGAACGGATTAAGCAGGATTATTCCAGACACCGGGAAATACTGCCTGTGGTAAAGGCAGTCGTTGAAAAAATGGCGTCAATTATCAATAAGTACATTGATAAGGAGCAAACAAAGATGATCTATCTCTGCGGAGGAACCTGTTGCCTTACCGGAATTGAAAAGATTATTGAGAATGAAACGGGGATACCAACGGTAAAACCACGTAACCCATTTCTTGTTACTCCTGCTGGCATAGCAATGAATTGTATTATTTAATCGGAAGGAGTGAGCGTATGGACTATATGCTATTGGTAGATGAGATTCTGTCCAGGGTAATGAAGAAATTATCCGAACAGGATGTGAGCAACAATTTGCCTACCAATAAAAATAAAGTATTAATACTAACAGAGCAACATCAAACCATATGTCACGAACTGCTGGAAAACTCAAAACTTCAGACCTGCTGTGAAATAGAATGTGCTTTCTTAAAGGATTATAACTGTGAGATGGATGATTATGATATGGTTGTCATTTATCACCTCACGAATCATGCACTTTGTAAATTAGCAGGAGGAATTTGTGATTCACCCTTTCTTAGCCTGGCGTCAAAGGCAATTTTATTGGGTGAAAAAATTCTAATTCCAAAATCCGGGATAGAGTTGTATCAATATGAGAAAACAGCACCAAAGGCTTATTATGCCATGATGATCGAAAAACTTAAGCTATTAGAAGCTTGTGGTGTCATTATCTGCGATGAGAGGGAGATGGAGTTAATCCTAACATCTTGTTGCCCCAGTCATATCTGTCAGGAAAGGATAAACCTACAAGATTTAGAAGCGCAACCCGATAAATCAAAGGATGATGTAAAGTTAATGGATGCACTTAATTCAAACATTATTCTCATTGATAAAAAAGTGATCACGGAAAGCGATATTAAGAAATCCATTTATGATGGAACTAGTTGTATTCATATTAGCAGTAAGGCTATACTAAGTGACTTGGCGAAAGAGTATTTACATAATAGAAAAATTAAAATCCAACGAGTAGCTTCTACCTGCGGAAAATAGGGGGAAAATACATGCAAATAGGAAGGGTCATCGGCAATATCTGGGCAACCAGAAAGGAGCAAAAACTCGCTGGTTTGAAATTACTGATCATTCAACCAATTAATATAATTGATGAATCAGGCGATAAGTCACCCATTGTTGCAGCTGATATTATAGGAGCGGGAATCGGCGAAACGGTAATCTTTGTTGGAGGAAGTTCAGCAAGAGGGGCGGCAGGTAGTCTTGATATCCCGGTTGATGCAACGGTTGTGGGGATTGTGGATGATCAGGAGATTGATCATACCTTAATCGAAAGAAAGCGGTGAGTTTATGAATTTAACAGAAGCAGTTAAGGCGGCAGGTGTTGTTGGCGCAGGAGGAGCCGGTTTTCCGACGCATATTAAAATTAATACAAAAGCAGAATGCTTTATCATAAATGCCGCTGAATGTGAACCACTCATTGAGACTGATAAATTCCTGTGTCGTAATTTTGCAGATCAACTTGTAGAAGGTATTGTGGCAGTATCCGATCACCTTGGCGCGAAGAGAAGTGTTATTGCGCTCAAAGAAAAATATACGAAGGAGATAAGCTGCCTAAAAGAAGCGATCCAAAAGGCTGATGCGGATATTGAGATTTATGAGATGAAAACCTTCTATCCTGCCGGAGATGAGCAGGTAATTGTTCAGCAGGTTTGCAAAACCTCAGTACCGGAGCGTGGAATTCCTATTGACGTGGGAGTTGTGGTAAGTAACGTTGGAACTGTAATTAATGTTATGGAAGCAATGAGACAGCGTCCGGTTACAGAAAAATATCTTTCCATTGTAGGAGAGGTGGATACCCCGATTATGGTGAAGGCTCCGATCGGAACAGGCATTCGAGAATGTATCGCAAAAGCAATGGTTAAAATACAAAGTTACGCTGTTCTTCTAGGAGGTCCCATGATGGGAAAGGTACTGGAGACGGAGGAAGAGATTGATAAAGCGGTTATCACTAAAACGACAGGAAATATTATGGTGCTTCCTAGAGACCATTATCTAATCAATTGGAATCGTCTATCCTTTCATAAGATGGTGGCGCATGCTAGAAGTGCATGCATCCAATGTCGCATGTGCACGGATCTCTGTCCAAGATATCTCATCGGTCATAACATACAACCCCATATTGTAATGCGCAATATCTGGAGAGAGGCTGTGATTACCGATGATGAGGAGTATAAGAAAATCTTTGGGAATGCAGTTAATTGCTGCGACTGTGGGCTATGTGAGATGTATTCCTGTCCCATGGGCCTCTCACCTTGTAGAGTTAATCGGCACATCAAGAAGCGGCTGAGAGAAAAAGGATTAGAAATTGAGCGAAATAAGAAACCCATAGCCAGAGATGTTGTAGATATTCATAAAGTACCTACAGGGCGGTTAGTTGCAAGACTTGGGCTAAGTAACTACGAGGGGCAGCATGCCAAAGAATGTTATGAGGTCATGCCTAAAGAAGTATTTGTTATGTTAAGTCAGCATATCGGTATGCCTGCATTACCCGTAGTCAAAATGGGAGATCTGGTTCAGAAGGGCGATTTGATTGCTGCGGCCAATGAAAAAGGGATATCAGCCAACATTCATTCCAGCCTGGACGGAACAATAACTGAAATTACAAATCTGGGCATCAGAATCATGCGAAGGGAGGACTAGTCATGGGCAATGCAATTGGTATGATTGAGCTGACAAGCATCGCACGTGGAATTGAAACCTGCGATTTTATGTTGAAGGCAGCGCAGGTGGATTTAATTCGCTCCTGTACCGTATGTCCCGGAAAATATATGATTATCATAGCCGGTGATACAGGAGATGTGAAGGCCTCCATGACAGAGGGGAAGAAGCGCAGCGGGGAGTACTTGGTGGATTCCTTATTTATTCCAAGTATCCATCCCCAGCTCATCCCTGCATTATCAGCAGTAACTCAGGTACCAAGTACGAAAGCGGTGGGAGTGATTGAATTTTACTCCGTAGCGTCTGCCATCAATGCAGCGGATGTTGCAGCAAAAGCAGCACAGATTACTTTAATTGAGGTACGAATTGGATTTGCCATCGGAGGAAAAGGGTTTGTATCTCTGACAGGGGAAATAGGTGCGGTTCACACAGCCATAGCTGCAGCAGAAAAAAGTAGTGAATTATATCTTCAAAGTACGGTTATTCCAAAACCCTCACCCCAATTATTTGAAGCTTTACAATAAAAAATATATAGAGTAAAGGTTAAGGAGGATAAAGTATGTTTCAAGAATTAATCGATAATATAACAAATGTAAGCGTATTTACGGAAAGTATAAAAGCATGGGTTTCTAATTTATCCATTAACTCCGTCATTATTTTTATTATGATGATATTTATGATTGTCGGTGCCGTTGATAAAATTCGTGGCAATAAATTAGGCTATGGTGAAAAGTTTGATGAAGGGTTCAATGCCATGGGACCTTTAGCAATCGCTATGGCAGGTGTAGTTGCAGCAGCACCTGTTCTTGCAATCATTTTAAAACCAATTATTGTTCCGATTTATAACCTGGTAGGAGCAGATGCTTCCATGTTTGCAACCACCTTACTTGCTTGTGATATGGGTGGTTATCCTCTGGCAATGCAGTTGGCTGACAATGGGTCCATCGGAAATTTCTCCGGTTTAATCCTGGGAACTATGATGGGACCAACCATTGTATTTACTATTCCAGTAGCCCTATCCATCATTAAAAAGGATGATAGACCTTATCTTGGTGCCGGTATTCTTGCGGGTCTTATTACAGTTCCCATTGGTTGTATCGTAGGCGGTTTGGCAATGAATATGACCTCATATAAAATAAGCATTGGAACTATTTTAGTTAACCTCATCCCGGTAATCATCATTGCAGGTCTTATTGTGGTAGGTCTTTGGTTTATCCCGACCAAGATGATTAACGGCTTCAACAAATTTGGAACCGGTGTTACTGTATTAATCACAGTTTTCACAGCTTTAGCAGTATTTCAGTTTCAGACAGGGATTAAATTTCCGCTATTAAATATCATGGTGGAACCGGATTCGACTGGTACCATTCCTTTGATGTCGGGTTTACTCGTGTGCGGACAGATTGCCATTGTATTGATCGGAGCTTTCCCCATGGTGAAATGGATCACCAAGACCTTTGAGAAGCCTCTTAAGAAAATGGGTAAAGCCTTTGGCATGGATGAAAATAGTTCTGCAGGTCTTGTAGCCAACCTGGCAAATAATATTGCTATGTTCAATATCATGGGTGATATGAATGCAAAAGGCAAATTATTAAACGTTGCTTTTGCTGTATCAGCAGCATTTGTATTTGGTGATCATTTGGGATTTACAGCAGGTGTAAACTCGGAAATGATATTCCCTGTTATTATCGGAAAGTTAGTAGCAGGTATAACAGCACTTATTCTTGCTAATATTCTTGCTCCGAAGCTTCTCTCCAAGATTAAGACGGCAGGACCGACAAAAAAGGAAATGGAGACCATAGTTGCTGGCGAGAAATCACAAAGTGAATCGGCTGCATCGAATGAAAAATAACATCTGTAGCTAGAAAGGCGGAATTGCTAGGATGAATTTGAGTGAAGAGATAATTCGTGAAATAGTAGAAAGGGTAATCCGTGAAGCTTTTGAAAGAAAAGATCCTGAGGATTTTGTAAAAGATAAGGATCCCAGTGGAATTCTTAGGATAAAAACGGATACGGTTAAGACGGAGCCTTTTGGTGGGCAGTACGGAGTCTCATTAAAGGATGTCGTTACCTTGGAGGAAGCTCCAAGAATGGGAGCTGGTATCATGGAACTGGATCATACCAGCTTTGAGTGGACGCTTTCTTATGATGAATATGATATGGTAATCGATGGAGTTCTAGAGATTGAAATTAATGGAAGGATAGTAACCGGATATCCCGGTGACATTATCTATATTCCAAAGAATAGCCACATTCATTTCCAGACACCGTCGAATGCTAGATTTGCTTACTTTGTATACCCAGCCAATTGGCAGCAGCAAATATAAGTCTAAAGAAGAAACTGTTCCTTCATAAATAAATGAGTGAAGGAATAGTTTCTTTTTGCATATATTTTAAAGATCAAACGGGATATTCAAATATATTTTTCTTTTCGTACTCTTATCTAGTTAATTAGGATACTGAAATTTATCTTATATCGATAGGGCTTTATTTCCTGTAATTAATAATATATAATGCTACTAAGGTGGAAAATCTAGCCAGTTAAAGTTTAATCACAACATTTGTATAGGAGAGGTAAATGATATGAAGAAACAGTACGTAGTCGTCATAATACTGTTGGTTACGCTTCTAGCGGCTTCGTGTGCAAAACCGGAGCCTTCTTCTGTGAGCGATATTCCTATAACTCCCATTGCACCAACTATGCCACAGGAAACGCCGAAACCAACGCCACCTACCCCACAGGACGAGTATATCGCCCTTGTAGAAAGCTATATTGACTGCGCTGCATTTAAGCAGATGGACGAGAGTAAAACAAAGCAGTTGTCTGATATGTTACTAGGACATTACGATATCACAGGTCGAACAGCAGGAGAAGGCATGGATTATTACTTAGCCGTCCGGCGTGCGGATGCACCTGTATACAATGATTTTGACAGCATTAACTTAGGATATTTTTCAGGGCCTGATACTATGGGAGAAATTTTCCAAATCGGATATTATGATAAAGATTTAAACTCGACAATCCTTTACGAGGTCAAAGGCTATCGTCTTCTAGAGATGCCTTTAGGTAGCGAAACCCTTGACTGCTTTTGCTTTAGTGTATGTGAAAGCTCTAATGAAAATGTTAATCAGGCGTTTGGTCGTGCATTTACGCAAGGCGGAAGAGATGAACTTACCTTTATAAAAAAGAATGAGGGTCTTTCGTTTTATAGTGAGAATACGCCCTGTATTGAATTTTATTATCAAGATGCCGATACATTGAAGTTTTATTCAACTCAATATCCCTGCTACATCAATATAGACAGCGATGGACTCGAAGAAATTCGTGGCTTGATTTCCTCCTCAAACGTTGTCGATGGTGTAAAATCACGCCAAGATGCATGGAAGTACTTGTATGGGAAAGATAGTGCCATACGTACTACAGGCGCTAAGCTGAATATAGACGGAAGGCAATATGTACTTCTTGGCAATAGGAATTCAACGGGTTACATGATGTCGTTCACAGATGAGCAAGGATTTGTTTCGCTTGAATACAATGAAAATATATATAAATTTGTTATGAGCAAAATAAAAGATGTTGTGGATATGGATTATGGAAGCTTTGACGCGAAATGGTTTGAAACCCCTTTAAGGAGCGCAAGTATTAATTTATCAGAATGGGTAGAGCAATCGGATGGCTCCTATATTTTCAAATTACGGTCGCAAACCGTAAATGATATGGAAAAACTCACCGCTTTGTCAAAGCTCATGGATAAATCGATAAATAGCGAGGAGGTATACGGCTTTTCTGGTTGTCCTTACATCGCTACAATACAATTCACGCGCGAAGACGGTGAAAAACTTCGCGTGTTTATCGCCACAGATTCTTGCGATTCCATGGCATATGAGGGGAGGATAGGCTTTAAATATGGCAAGCAGTCTGATATGGCTGCGATATTTGACGATGCGATGTACAGTTACAAACGATAAAATTCATTATGGAGGATTCAATGAAAAAACACAAAAGATTGACCCAATTATTATCTCTGGCTATATTAATTACATTATTTCTAATTATGGATACAACAAAGAAACCTAGTATAGCTTATGCACAAGCGGACGTTCCGTCTTTCGATGTACGTGTTACAACAATGAGCAAATACATGGAGATCCTTGACAATGTAGATGCAAAAGCCTATATTACTGCCAATTATTATTATAGTCCGGATGATGATATGACACAGGCTCAGTTTGAGGAGATAAGAGAATTTACGAAGAAGCTGATAGAAGGTACGAATTCAGAATATGATAAGGTTAGAATTATTCATGATTGGATTGCGAATAATGTCTACTATAATATGGATTCATACATAGATAATATTAATGGTGAATCAGGCTTAATGGCCTATGATGTATTTACGAAGCGTATTGCTATGTGTGGAGGATATACTGAACTTACCCATGCAATGCTTACATCCGTTGACATCCCGGTTATTAATGTATATGGGTATGCAGACGGATTATCAGGTTGGGAGTCTCATGCTTGGAATATGGCTTACGTTGATGGACGGTGGATATCAATTGATACAACCTTTGATAGTAATAATATATATCAATATGAAACTAAAACTCCAGCAAAAAGTAGCTCCACCTATTTTGATATGTCTCCGGAAAAATTCTCACAAAATCATTACATTATCGATATCGACCAAGGATTTATTATAGATAAAATTGCATATAAACTCAGTTATGATTTGTCATATTTTTCTGCCTATTACCCTTACACAGAAGAATTGAAGTTTTTAGATAGCATAGCTGGATTGCCGGTTATAAGTATTGGAGCTCTAGAAGATGAATTTGATGAGCCTCTGGATGGTGGTGCAGTATTTCTTTGTGAGGGTTTTAATATTAAGAAAATGATATTTCCTTCCACCTTTGAATATATAAATCTAAATATGAGCGTTCAAGATGCACCTGAGTATATTGAGTTCCTTGGTAATAACCCACCTGAAAATTTACAATACGTTTGGGATGCGCCATATGTAGTTATTCCGGATGGAAGTTTTGCTACATATGCTAATCAAATAATTGAAGAGGGTTATACCGATATTAATAATAAATTGATAGAAAAAAGTGAAAGTAACCAACTAATGCTACAAGAGTATGGTAACACATATTTTAGAATTAAAAAATTAAGTGGTTATCAATACAGTATTGACGGCAAGTCTTATCAAAGTAGTAATATGTTTAAGAATCTTAAGAAAAATACAATATATACGGTATATGCTAAGAAAGAGAATACTGTTTTAAAACGGACTTTTATTACAGCAGATGAAGATGACTTAGATGAATCTGATATCTACACCCCAGAAATAAAGCTAGGTAAGACAAGTTTCACATTAGAAAAAGGAAAAACTGCAAAAATTAATGCAACTGCAATTAATAGTAAAGAAGAGATGGAATTTGAGAGCTCGGATGTATCAATCGCTACTGTATCAAAAAAAGGTGTTATAACAGCAAAGAAGAAAGGTACCTGTACGATAAAGGTCTCTTTAAAGGGTACTAAATCAAAAACAATAAAAGTAACCGTGAAAGATACTAAGCCCAGTATTGAGGTGAAGGATACATTACCTGCATTTACATTGTTATCCTCTGACAATAAATTGGATCTCAATAGTTTGTTTACATTTAATAATTGTACTGCAGTAACCTTTGCATCTTCTAATAAGAACATAGCAACCATTAGTAAGAAAGGAATTATCACCATACATAAAATGGGTAGTGTTACGATTACAATGAAGTCCAATGGTATCGTTAAGAAGTTAAAAATAACCGTAGAAGCAGGAACAGGTATGTGGAAAGGGCAAAAATTTGTCTACTTTAAATTATCTAAATAAATAGATGATATTAGAGCAAATTAAAAATGTGAAAATTTCTGGTGGATTTTATGTACTTTATGTCACATAGGGTGGGTTCAGATAACCAGACATTATATTATCGTAGGTTTTGACAATCCTACTTTGGTAATGATAATATGTTACGTACGAAGCTATGATACCAATGCAAGACATACATTTAACTGGAGGAAATAATAATGTATCAGGTGAAAAGTATAAACAATATAGAACAGCTAAAGGACTGTTCGGTCTTTCCCATTGATCAATATCAGTGGACCAATAATTATAGACCAAAAGCCTACGGCCAGATGGCGTTATTGCAAAATTACGGAATTGTTATCTCAATGACGGCGATAGAAAGCAATCCCCTAAGAAGATATACCAAGGAGAATGATCCGGTTTATAAGGACAGCGGATTAGAGGCATTTCTAAATTTCAATCCGGGTCAAACAATGAATTATTGTAACTTTGAGATGAATGCCAATGGGGCACTCTTAAGTCAATTTGGAGAAGGCAGAAGTCGTAAATGGATGAACGAACTTACATCTTACCGGGCTGATTGTGAAGCTACGATACAAGAGGATTCTTGGAGCGTATTACTTCGTATCCCCATGGAATTAATTTGTGATTTATTTCATATAGAGCCCCTTAAAACGGGAGATAGATTAACCTGTAACTTTTATAAAATTAGTGAGGACCCTAGCATTGAACACTATGCAAGTTATGCTCCCATTGTAAATGAAACACCAAATTTCCATCTTCCAGAGTTTTTTGGTGAAGCAATTATTGGTTAACCCAATATATAATAATTTAGTTAAAAAAGAGCGTATGTTTATTATTCCAGAGACACATTTCACTCGTTTGTCGTTCGTAGCAACCGATGGCGACAAGTGGTCTCTATAGGGAATAATATACACACGCTCTTCTATTTCCTAGATTGATGTGCTAAACATTCTAATACTACTGATATTAGTCTGTCATTGACTGGCAAATTGCGTCTGCGATTGCATCCAGCTCCGCTTCGCGATCAGATTTTAGAGTTGACTTAACATCCAGAGGAGTTCCAACAATTTCACTATCCTTTAATTCTCCAATCATTTCGGTCATGTTTTTAAGTGCTGCAGATGCCCAAGTATGATTTCCGATTAAGGTGTATTTACGGTTCTTTACGTTTAGTACGGACAATTCTTTTAACAGAGAGTCCATCATAAAATATAGATTCATGTTATAAGTAGGAGAACCTATTACAACGTTACTATACTTAAAGATATCGGAAATAATGTAGGAGGGGTGGGTCTTTGATACATCATACATACGCATATCTTTGACTCCGCGTAAGGCTAACTTAGTAGCCAAAGCTGACATCACATTTTCCGTATTGCCGTACATGGAGGCATAAGCCAGCACGACACCCTTTTTTTCCGGAAGATAACTGCTCCATAGATTGTATTTATCCATAATATATGCTACATCGTTACCTCGCCAGATTAAACCATGCAAGGAACAGATCATATTAATCGGTAAGGCTGAGAGTTTCTTAAGAAGTGCTTGAACCTGCGTACCGTAACGACCTACTATATTAGAATAATATCGTCTTGCTTCATCTAAGAACTGGTCATTGAAGTCTACCTGGTCTACAAATATATTACCGGCAATTGCGCCAAAGGAACCAAAGGCATCAGCTGAGAATAATATTCCTTTTGATATCTCATAAGTAACCATTACTTCCGGCCAATGTACCATTGGTGCCAGATAAATACGTAAGGTATGACTTCCCAGAGCCAACTCAAAGCCTTCTTTCACCTCCATGTAGTTGGAAGCCATGTCAAGGCTATAATATTGCTGAATGAATTGAAATGTTTTTTGATTTCCCACCAGCTTGACCTTTGGGTATCTTCGTACAATCTCTTCAATGTTAGCACAATGGTCAGGTTCCATATGGTTAATTACTAAGTAATCCAACTCTCTACCCTTAAGTACATGTGTAATATTTTCGAGATAGAGAGCACTAATGGAAGAATCAACGGTATCGATTAATGCTGTTTTTTCATCGAGAATAAGATAGGAGTTATAAGCAACTCCGTTGGGAAGAGGAAACATATTTTCAAAACGTTCTATCCGTCTGTCATTTCCACCGACCCAAAATATATCAGGTGAAATCTCATAAATGTTATACATCGATAAAACCTCCTAGCTCTATTATATTATTATCAATATAAAATTGATTATTGATTGATGATTATTTTATGATATTTCAACGAATTAAAATATCCACCGAACTTACTATTCATCTTTATCCATAAAATTAAAGATACAAAAGATATTACACGAACGCGCATACACCTTTTTCTTGGATAGACAAAATATGCTAACTTTATAGTAACACAAAATCATACAAAAATGAACAACTAAAATTTGGAGAGTGTTATCTATCCATTTTCTTCTAGTTTTATATTAGTACTTATGATAAAATCTTCCTAATAGAGTTACTCAAGATAGATGAGGTGCGAGGATGCGAATTGCTTATTGCGAAGATGAGAAGGTACAGGCGGTCTTTTTAAAAGAATTGGTGGAGGAATGGGAAACTAAGAGTAAAGAGCGGTGTAGCATTAACCTATACACAAGTGCAGAACAGATGCTTTTTGAACATTCGGATTTCTTCCCCTTTGATTTTATTATTCTTGATATTGAACTTGATCAAATGAACGGAATAGAGTTAGCAAGAAATATAAGAAAAATTGATACGAAGGTAACAATCGCATTCTTATCAAACAGTAGGGAATATGTATTTGACGGTTATGAAGTGGCAGCCATTCGTTATCTTATGAAGCCAATAACCAAAGAACAGCTATTTCCTCTGCTTGATATGATCTTACATAACGCAACAAAAAAGAAGGAATATCTGATTGTTGGTTTTGAAGGTGAGAAGATTAAACTGGAGCTAAGTGATATTTTATATGTGGAAGCTTTTGGCCATTATGTCAGTATTATTACCTCGAAGCAGACCTTCGAAACGAAGATGAATATGAAAGAGATAGCGCAGGAGTTAAATAATAGCTTCATTGCTACCCATAGAAGCTATATCGTGAACTTAGGTTATATAGAGAAGATCACAAAGACAGAGTGTATTTTAAAAGATGGACAACAAATACCTATCAGCAGAAATTCGTATAAGTCAGTAAATGAAGCTTTTATCGCTTATTATAAAGGAGGAGCTCTTTCATGATACATTTTCTGGCGCTTGTGCCGATTATAGGGCTGGCCATTTATAATGTTATTAGAATACTGAGTTATGGTGTTAAAAAATATTGGTGGATTGCGCTTTTCTTAGTCGGAGGCATTACTACAGCCTGGTATCTGGTACATATGCTTTTAAGTATTCTAAAGGTAGGAATAGATGGAAACCTTTTTGTCCTGCTACTCCTTATACTGGTGTCCTTAGAGCTATTTCAAAGATTAAATAGCAGGATGTCCCTGCAATTTTATCTGATGTTTCTCTTAATAATAGCCATGGTTACGTTAACTTCAATTATGGCTCCTAGTATTACATTACTAAATGAATTCTTGCTACTTTTTATTTACTTTTTAGCAGAGAGCAATCAAAGATATATGAAGAAAACCTATGAGGAGCGAGCTGCTGAGTATCAGAATATGGTATTATCAAAGCAGGTTTCTGAGGTTCAAAATATCTATCTGACGATGCGAGGCTGGAGGCATGATTATCATAATCACCTTCAAACCCTAAAAGCACATCTAAGAGTAAATCAAATTATTGAGGCGATTGAATATCTAGATAAGCTAGAACTTGATCTAGATCAGGTCAATCAGTTGATTGAAAGTGGTAATGTGAACCTGGATGCGATTTTAAATTCCAAGTTATCCCTGGCATTGAAAGAGAACATCGAGATTAAATTTAAGGCAGAGGTCCCTGAGGCTCTTACGGTATCAGACATTGACCTATGTGTACTCATCGGTAATCTTATTGATAATGCAGTGGAGGCTTGTGATGAGATTGTCTGTGATGACGTTGCTGGCGAGAAGGGGCAACGGTTCATTCGCTTATATATCGGAGTATTAAAAAAGCAATTATATATCTCAGTAACAAATGCTACAAAGGAAACGCATCGGAAGCTGGATGAAGAGTATATTACGACCAAGCGCGGGAATCATGGACATGGATTAAAGCGTATTAATAAGATTGTCGAGAAATATGAAGGGTATATCAATCGAAAGAATGAACCGGGTGTGTTCGTTACCGAAATTCTTCTCCCGTTATAGACATAAAACCATTCGTGTACGGATTTAAACCATTCGTGCACTTTTTTATTACTAATTCTTTAATTGTGATATAGATAGGTTAGAGTAGAAATTACATCAAAAGAAAGAAATAAGAGGATGATGTCATGATTATGTTAATGGATATGTAATAAGGGTGTTAAATCCTAATATGTTTATGGAGGATGAAAGGAAGAATGTTATGAAGAAGACAGAAAAAAAGAGAACCACCTACTCTCTTAGGAGTAACTATGGTTATATATTGTCAAATATGTGGAGCTTTTCTAAGTCATTAATATGGTATGGAATTGCAGAGATGCTCTTCAACGCTCTTACACCATTTGGAATGGTTCTAATTCCTACCATTGTGGTAGGCCTATTGATGAAGAAAGTGCCCATTGAAATATTCTTAATTACCTTAGCGGCTGTCTTTATTATCTATGGAGTTGTGGCCGGGATTCAGGCCTTTCTGGTTTCGAGAAATCGCATGCAGTACATTGAGATAAGATTTAATAAATTCTGGATGATACTACATGCTAAGTGTCTTCAAATAGATTATATGTTATTAGAGAAAGAAAATGTTAGAGAAGATCTAGAGAAAGCCATGGGATCGATCTACACGAACCAACGTGGTATTGAGGGGTTTATGCATAGGAATGTCAGTCTTGGTTCTAATATACTTGGGTTAATTTTATATGCCTGCATCATTAGTACGGTACATCCCATTATTCTGGTCCTATTGCTTCTAATCTCCGTACTTCAGATGCTATCCTTTCATGGTGCTAAAAAGTATGAACATAAGAAAAGGGATGAGATGTCTAAAATATCAGTAACCCAAAGCTACCTTCAGGAACAGGCCTTTGATTTGAAAGCAGGAAAGGATATAAGATTATACCAGTTAAATAAAATCATTTCCAAAGTATATCAAAGAGCTAATAAGGAAATGATGCAGTTGATATCAAAGACACAAAGTAAGTACTATCTTAATGATGTAGTGGGAATCATTCTTCGATTTCTTAGGGATGCAATCTGTTATGGATACTTAATTTATCTTTTGACAAGAGGACTCGAGGTATCCTACTTCGTTTTATATTTAGGAGTGGTTGGAGGTTTTGCAACATGGTTTACAAAGATAACAGAGGATGTTGCTGAGATTGGACGCAATCATCTTATGATCTGTGACTACAGAAGTTTTCTTGAAAAGGAGAATGTGTTCCAACACAAGGATGGTATTGAATTAAAGGATCAGGATATGGCACTCGATATTATCTTTGATCATGTTTCCTTCGGGTATGAAGGTGCAAAGGATTTCGTACTTAAGGACATCAGCTTTCATATCAAAAAGGGTGAAAAATTAGCACTTGTGGGAATTAACGGTGCTGGTAAGACAACTTTAGTAAAACTCATGTGTGGCTTTTATCAGCCGACCGAGGGTAGAATCTTAATTAACGGTATTGATATCAAGGAATTAAATATTGAAAAGTACTTTAGCCAGATAGCGGTAGTATTTCAAGATCCTCTGATGCTTTCCTTTACAATAGCCGAGAATATCAGCGGGATGGCAGCTAAAGATATTGACAGAGAGCATGTCCATAAGGTGATGGAATTGTCAGGGCTAAGTGGTAAGGTAAAATCCCTAGCAAAGGGTATGGACACTTATCTTAACAAAGATATAGAGAAGGATGGAATTCAACTTTCCGGAGGAGAGATACAGAAATTAGTATTGGCGAGAGCTTTGTATAAGAATGCAAAACTTTTGATTCTTGATGAGCCAACAGCAGCGCTTGATGCCATAGCTGAAAGTGAAATGTATGATAAGTATCAGACACTTCTAGATGGAAGAACCTCTCTCTTTATATCCCATCGATTAGCATCTACCAGATTTTGCGACTTTATAATCTTTCTTGAGAACGGAAAGATAATCGAAGAGGGAAGCCATGAAACCTTAATGAACAGGAAGGGTAGATATGCAGAGATGTTTGAAGTACAAAGTAAATATTATAAGGAGGAGGGCACCTATGAAGTTGAAAAAATCTTGGCATAATTTTGTACAATTCATTAAATTAATCAAGAAGGATCATCCTAGTGTTATCATAATCATAGTAATTGGTGCTTTGGCAGCAGCTCTTCTGCCTTTTGTACAGCTGGTGTTCTACTCGAAAATATTAAATATGGTGATGCAGGGGCTATATGAGGAATGTGTCCTCTATGTTGCCATTCAGTTGGTTGTTACTCTTATTCTAGGCCTTATCTCTCAGGCTTGTAAGCATTCTATCAATGTTTTAAGAGAAGCTTGTAAAAATTCCATTTACTTAAAAACGGCGGATAGAGCGTTTACCATGGAATATGAAGAATTTGAAAAAACAGAGACCATGGATGAAATTAGAAGAGTAAAAGGTGGAGAGAATGGTTCCGGAGATATTGGGAGCCAGATTCACAGTATTTATGTTATGACGGAGCAAGCTCTTATGATACTGTTTTCTTTCGCCTTTGTCCTATTGCTATTTGTAAAGACAAATACAAATCATAAGAATTTCTTTACATCCTCTTGGTCTACTGCAAGCATAATCGCCATGTTTACAGTAGTTATGATAATTTGTTATAAACTGTCAGTCAAGTCTTATGAGAAATATTATCAAATGAGTAAAGACAATGAACATTTTAATTCGCTCTCTTACTACTTGTTTACGATAGGTATTAATTATCAAAATGGGAAGGATATACGTATCTATTCCATGCAGCAACTACTGAATAAGTATCTGAAGGGAGTTATGGAGAAGGCAAATAGGTATTATCTATCATGGGGGATTTCGGATGGAAAATATACAGGAATAATTACTTTGCTTACTCAAATTGCTTCCGGAGTAGTATATGCAGTTATTGGTGTAAAAGCAATGTATGGTGTTATTAATGTAGGTGAGGTTCTTATGTACGCGGGAGCGGTGTTGCAACTAACAAGCTCTATTCGGAGTGAGGTTACGGAGTTTAATTCCTTTACTTACCGAGCGGAATATCTAAATACCTACTATGAGTTTATCAATAGACCCAATAAGCATTATAAGGGGACCTTACCGATAGAAAAACGAGCAGATGCAGATTTTTTGTTTACCCTAGAGAATGTTAGCTTTCGATATCCGAATACGAAGGATATGATCTTACAAAATATAAATCTAAAATTTAAAGTGGGCGAGAAATTTGCTGTTGTAGGCAGAAATGGAGCCGGAAAAACAACATTAATTAAGCTTCTATGCCGATTATACGAACCAACAGAGGGCAGAATTCTTCTGAATGGAATTGATATAAAATACTATGATTACGCGGAGTATACGAAGATCTTCTCGGTTGTATTTCAGGATTTCAAGCTGCTATCCCTGCCTTTGGAGGATAATGTTGCTGCAGGAGAGGAAATTGATAGGGGTCGCATGTGGAGGATTTTAGAACAGGTTGGTATGAAGGAACGCGTAGAACGAATAAGTGATCAACTTCATACTAAGCTTTATAGGAATAATGGAGACGGAGTTGAGATCTCCGGTGGAGAGGCGCAGAAGCTAGCAATCGCAAGAGCACTTTATAAGGATGGCCCTTTTGTTATTTTAGATGAGCCTACCGCAGCTTTGGATCCCATTTCAGAAGCTGAGATTTATGAACATTTTAATGAAATGATACAAGGTAGGACGGCAATATATATTTCCCACAGAATGAGTAGCTGTAAGTTCTGTGATGATATCGTCGTATTGGAACAAGGACAGATTGCAGAGCGCGGAAACCATCAAACTTTGATGCGGATGAATGGTATCTATGCATCTTTGTATAATACACAGGCACAATATTATACAGCTTAAGATTGCACTAGCCATAGTTATCGAAGTCGACGGATTAGATGATTAGTGTAACCTAAAGTCTGATAAACAAAGGGCGCCGCATAATGAGTGCGCCGCCCTTTTGTGTATGCAATAAGCTGAATATTATTCTGCTACTGATGTATACATGAAGTACTTAAATCCTAGAGGTGAAGAATAGAAGCCTTCTAATTTATCAGATTTTAAGAATAAGTCTGTATAGTAGTATAGAGGGAT
>JAEWEO010000308.1 GCA_023389295.1 Bacillota bacterium | reverse complement strand
GAACCCCTCTATATTTGTGAAATCGAATTTATAATAATGAATCATATCGTTTAATATATTCCAAATCGATTCATCTATTTTATTTCTGGAATATTTATTGATAGAATCATGTACTTCTCTGCGATATTCTTCTTCTGTCTTATCCCTACGTCCGACTGAGACAATCGCGAAGTTTTCCGGAATAAGCTGATCACGAACCAAGTTATAAAGCGCCGGCATTAACTTTCGATGTGTAAGATCTCCGGTTCCACCAAAGATGACAAGCGCAGAAGATAAATTCACTTCGGAAAAATCCATCTTTTCTACCTTCATAATATCCCTCCTTTTCTTTCTTTAATAGTTATTAATATATTAATTAAACCTAATCTTCATTCTATTTCTTACCACTGTGTATGGAAGACACCATCCCTATCCTTACGTTCATAGGTGTGTGCTCCAAAATAATCTCTTTGCGCCTGAAGTAAATTCATAGGAAGTTCCTCACTACGGTAACTATCATAATATGCTAGTGCACTTGAGAAAGCAGGAATTGAGATTCCTGCTGTGATGGCAGTTTTTATTACTTCTCTCCATTCCACCTGATAATTACTGATGACATCACTAAAATAATCCTCCAGTAATAGGTTCACCAGGTTTGAATTTTTATCATATGCTCTACTGATTTGATTTAAAAACTGAGCACGAATAATGCAGCCACCACGGAAGATCTTTGCAATAGCGCCATAATCAAGGCTCCATCCATACTCAAGGGAGGCAGAACGAAGTAGTCCAAAACCTTGCGCGTATGCACAGATTTTACTAGCATATAAAGCTCTACGAATCGCTTCAATGAAGTCTTTGGATTTCGTATCCAAAATACCGGGACCTTTCAGTACCTTACTAGCATGAACTCTTTCTTCTTTCATTGCTGAAATGTAACGCTCAAAAACTGCAGTTGTAATAGTTGGTGCAGGTACGCCAAGATCTAAGGAATTCTGTCCGGTCCATTTACCGGTACCCTTCTGACCGGCAACATCTAAGATCATATCCACTAGGTAGTTGTTTGTTAAATCATCCTTTTTCTTGAAAATATCTGCTGTAATATCAATGAGATAGCTATTTAATTCTCCCTTATTCCAATCATTAAATACATGATGAAGCTCCTCCGGTGTAAGGCGAAGAACTTTCTTCAGGATATCATACGCTTCGCTGATTAACTGCATGTCAGCGTATTCAATACCATTATGAACCATTTTTACAAAATGTCCGGCTCCATTTTCCCCAATGTAAGTACTGCAGGGTTCCCCATCCACCTTTGCTGAGATGGCTGTAAGGATGGGTTCCATCATTTCATAGGCTGTTCTATTACCTCCCGGCATAATTGCAGGGCCTTTTCTTGCGCCTTCTTCACCACCGGAGATACCTGTTCCAAGATAATGATATCCCATATCCTCCAGTTCCTTACTTCTTCGGATCGTATCCAGATAATAGGAGTTACCACCATCCATTAATAGGTCTCCTTTTTCAAGTAAGGGTAATAAAAGTTTGATGGTATCATCCACCGCAGCTCCTGCTTTTACCATTAATATAATCTTACGTGGTGTCTCTAGGGTCTTAACAAATTCTTCTAAGGTAAATGCTCCAATCATATCTTTATCTTCAATTTCATTTAGCAATTCCTTAGTTTTCTCCGGTGAACGATTATATACCGAGACAGAAAATCCATGATCTGCGATGTTGAGGGCAAGATTTTTACCCATAACTGCCAGACCAATTACTCCTACCTGTTGTTTCTTCATAACTTCCTCCAATCTGCTGTATCCAGCTTACAAACATTTACATTTAATTTATCTATATTAGTAGTTATCTATTAATAAATATCTTTGATTTCATTTTTTATTGTTTCAATTATAGCTAAGTAAACTTATTCTTACCGTAATAAAGTTACAAACGCTTCCCCAAAATTTAAATTTTAAATTCTAATATACTTTACGACCAACTAACACATTTCAATTATTTTGCTAATTAATCCTGTATCTTAAACCCATGTTCACTTAGAGAACGTTTAATGATATCCATGTCAATCATATTAATAACCATCCCTTTCTCAAAGTGCCTCCCTTCTGATTTATATTAATTTAATTGTAATATTATTTCAATGAAAGGCAAGAGAAATTACATTTTAAAATTAAAATACACTAATTATAATTTAAGCTTAAAGCATGAGCATTACTGTGATTTAAATCACATAACCTTATTACCGTTAGTTCCTGAGAGATAGACAAATGGCACTTAGCAAACTTTGCTAAATGCCATTTGTCTAAATTAGTGATTATAATTAATCTAATTTGATAATTTAATAATTCTCCATGATTTCATTGGTATTGTCATCCGCACTAACAGCAAAAATAACATAAACACCTTGTAAGGATAAATAGGAATTATCAATTTTTTTCGTTTCTTTTGGAAGATACATAGCAAAAGAATCACGCATATCCTCCAAATGTTCTTCCATCGTTTCATATACCAGCTTCGCTTTCTTCTCATCAGTGGCTTTGAATATTCCATATTCCTCAGATGTAGCCCCGCTTCCGATAAACACCCTTGCTTCTACATCCTCGTCCACACCATATCGCCAAGTGATGGTATCCTGTGGCAATTCAGAAAGCTGATCATCGAAGGTTAAATATTTTCCCATATAGTCTATCATTCCATCCATATCAATCTTCGTTAATTTATTCTGCTCCCCACATCCGGTTAAAAGAATAACAAGACAGACAGTCATGACTGTAAGTAATACTTTTTTCATTAATTTACCTCCGTAACAGTATGATTTTTAAGATATTCAAGCCATTTCTGGCAGTATTTCATCTTCAAATGTACCCCATCAAAAGCAGCCTCTTCCGGTAAAACCCCATATTCATTTGATACAGCCTGGGCTACATTAAGATAGTAAACCTCCTTCTCCTTGCACATAGAACGTATGTAATCATTAAACTTATTAATTCTTTGATTGTTATAAAGTTTATCCTGATCCGATTTGCTTTTAGTAACAGGTAGTATGGATTGAACATATATGAGAACGTTTGGATTGATATCACGTAGTGCGTCTATGATTTTTGCATATTTCTCAGTAAAAATATCTATGGATACCCAACCAAGCTCATTCATTCCTAACATGATGTATGCCTTCGAGAAGTCAGCATCCGTTGCGATTGCATCCATAATGGGAACTTTAGTATCGTTTCTTTTAATAACTGGTTTTGTAAAAACTGTATCCACCATAATTCCTTTACCAAAGTATGCTCTGATATCACTAAGTCCGGAATAAAGCGCAAAGCCTTCTATCTGTGAATTACCAATGAAAATCGCATCCTTAAAATAATCGTTACCCACCTCTTCACTTTTAGGAACGGGTACACTATAGTCACATTTGTTCTCGGTGTTTTTATCTAAGTTATCTTTTGAATTTTCTAAAGAATTATTTCCGGTACTGCCTCCAGTACTACTTCCGGTATTACCTGTACTACTGCCACCGTTATTTTCTCCTGAATTTGTACCGTCTCCTGAATGGCTTCCTGCGTTGTTGTCCAAATCATTTCCTGAACCAGCTCCTTGATTACTTTCAGATTTATTTCCTAAGTTTTGAATAGAGCTGTTCTCCGCCTTATCTCCATGGCTTCCTTCCAAGTTATCATCATCTTCTGTAGTTTGGGCGCTTCCCGGTTTTTCTGTAGGTTTATCTTCGCCTTCCGTATCGTACGGCCTCTCATCGTTCATATAATCAGACTTCTCATCATTTTTCGAAGTCGTCTCCGTTGTTAAGGCAAATGCTGCTGCCATTGGTAACGCCGCTGTTAATAGTAAGGCAACAGCGATTATACCCATTTTTCTTCTAAAATCCATTATCCAAACCTCCTATACTGTCCTGCTATTTAGACTCGTAAGGATGTTAAAAAGTTTTCTTTTTGGGAAAAGATTGTCGAAATAAATTTCTTTCACTTCTTTTCTTAATATATCGCAATAATTCTTTCCAGATTATGAGACTTATCGTGATCTATGTATACTATTTTTCTGGCTTCATCTGATAAATTTTACCGATAGGTACGGTAAACATAAATCCTACACCAGTATCTGTAATCTCATCAACAAGATCTTGTACTACACCTACCGCCTTTTCAACCATTTTTACGGCTTTAGAACCACGAGGATAGATAATCTCTAAACTCTTCATAATCCTTAGACGCATAATGAGGAAATGATTGAAATTAAACATAGAAAATGTTATTCTACAAACGGAAAATAAAAAATTATTTTTTATTTATAATATTTTTAGTTAGCTCTAAAAATAATCATAGTTGGCACAATATAGTATGTAAGCTATCAAAAATAAAATAAATTTAAGAAGTACGCTTGAACAAATTGTTTGAACAAAGAAAGGTAATCATATGATAACAGTTGAAAACTTATCCTATTCATTCCCGCAGAAGGATCTATATAATAAAATATCATTTACATTAGAAGATGGCCAACATTGCGCTTTTATAGGTTCAAATGGCACTGGAAAAAGTACATTAATCGATCTCATTATGTACCCAGAAAAGCACCTGTTCGATGGTAAGTTAGAAATATCCCCAAATTGTAGAATTGGATATGTTAGTCAGTTCTTAGGTCTAGATAAATCAAAAGATATAACTGTCTTTGAATATATTGCTGAAGAATTTATAAATCTACAAAATGAAATGACATCTCTCGGTATTCAAATGGAATCTTCTTCTGATATTGAAGCATTATTGGAAAAATATCAGAAAGCATTAGATTCATTTGAAGCAATTGGCGGCAACGATTTTGAAAGTAACATTACAAAGAAACTAAATCTAGCAAACCTTAATCGCCATGAAAACTTAATGATTTCACAGCTTAGTGGTGGTGAATTCAAACTGGTACAAGTAATAAAATCAATGCTAATAAGTCCAGACTTATTGATTATGGATGAACCTGATGCTTTTTTAGACTTTAAGCGACTAAATGCTCTGAAAGATTTAATTAATTCCCATAAAGGAATGCTACTTGTTATCACTCATAATAGATACTTGTTAAATCATTGCTTTAATAAAATTTTACATTTAGAAAACACAGAACTCCAAGAGTTTAATGGAAGATATATCGATTATAACTTCGCCTTACTTCAACGTAAAATTGAGCTACAAGAACAAGTTGCTGCGGAAGAAGCGGAAATTGAGAGAAATAAAATAATCGTTGATAAATTGAGATTTGATGCATCGTATTATACCTGTGCCACAAGAGGGCGAGCTCTACACGCAAGGGTTTCCCATTTAGAAAGGTTGGAAGCACGTAAAATAAAAGAGCCATTTGTTGATATTAAGCAACCACAGTTCAATTTTATTACTGATAATGTAGTAGAGGAAACAATTGCTTTAAAAGTCGAGAATTATAGTGTCTCCTTTGATGAAATCCTTTTAGAACATGTTAGTTTTGAGATAAAATCTTCCGACAAAGTAGCTCTAATTGGTCCGAATGGTTCTGGCAAAACAACTATACTACGAGATATCTATAATAATCATCATGATTCGATTGAAATCAGGGAGGGAATTAAAGTTGCTTTCTTATCGCAGCTGCAGGGTGAGATGTTAAATGAATCAAACTCAATTCAAGAAGAATTCTTAGAGTCTGGTTTTCAAACTTATGAAGATATTAAGTCACACATAATCAACTATGGTTTTGAAGAGGAAGCCCTTCATCAAAAAATAAGTGCCTTATCCGGTGGTGAAAAAAACCTACTTCAATTAGCCAAAATCGCTGCTAATCATGTAGACCTATTACTTCTTGATGAACCAACAAGCCATCTAGACACCTATTCACAAATTGCACTAGAAGCCGCCATAGCAAATTATAATGGTGCTATTCTTATGGTTTCACACGACTTTTATACCATCGCAAACTGTGTGGATTATGTTTTACTCATCGAAGAGAAATCGATACGAAGAATGAGTGCACGTAATTTTCGAAAGATGATTTATGCAAATCATTTTAATAAAGATTATTTAGAAAATGAACAAAAGAAAAAAGAAATTGAAACCAAAATTGCCTTAGCCATACAAGATAAGAATTTTGAACTAGCAAAGAATTTATCTGAAAAGTTAGAGGTGTTGATTGAAATGTTATAGACGTTTTAATTTCTAATCAAGTAGGAAGCTACTTCCTTTGTTTTTCTGAAAAGCGACTCCTAGCTTAAAAGCTAGAGTCGCTCTCCAAATAACATAAGACGGTCGCTACAAATAAGAATCGTTGTTTATGGTATGTTAATCAACTTGAGTTTACTCATTATTTCATCTAAATTATTCTTTGTTAGGGATTTTAAAACACTAATTCCTGGAAAATAGCCTTAACCGTCGTCATCTCTTTTAACCGATGTACATTATCACCACAGAAGATTAAACCATTCTTAAGATTCCCCTCAACTGCATTAATCAAGGCGTCGGTAATGCAATAAGGAGTTTCCTTCGGATTGCAATGCTCCATGCAGTTAAAGCATTTCTTGACTGCTATCTTTCCTTCCTTTACCG
>JAEWEO010000273.1 GCA_023389295.1 Bacillota bacterium | reverse complement strand
CCTAATTTTTCATCTAACGTTAAGCTTGCTTTTGTCTCTTCCACCCACAAAATATCCTCATCGGATAAGTAAAACGGATTTGCTTTTAAATTAATCATCTTCATTTTCTCCTATTGCCCTATGCACCGAGATTTGCATAAAATGCATCACGAACCTTTTTTTGATAGTTTTCTACGTAATTATCTTCCAGAAAATGCTTCATTCCTTCTGAAACAATGTTCTTCCAGGATTCTGCCTCATTTCCTACCAGAATCGGATAGAATAACACTCCGTTTTTCTCTGCAGCCATATCATCCCCTGGAGCATCACCACACATTAATACATGATTCTTCTCATAACCCTTTTTTAAAAGTTCGCCGATGCAATAGGCTTTACTTCCCACATCCTGAGCACACATGCAGTCCACTTCTTCCATCAGACCAAATTTCTCCCACTCTTCCTTTACTGCTTCCGGATTTGCACTAGAAACGATCACAATATCCGCATATTGATGAATATAAGTCAATGCTTCTTTTACATAAGGAAATGGTTGTATTTCAACCTCCGGTAGTGCCGTGATCGCTGCATTTACCGCCTCACTCCAATGCAATGCACGTTTAAAGATTGGATTTACATCTAGCATTGTTTTGATGGCTTGATTGCTCAGCTCATCTGTATTCATTGTCCACTCTACGAACTCATTGACACCGATAATCGGAGCATAGGAAGCATCGATTTCCTTAAGCGCCAAAGCAAGTCCTTTAAATCGATTAATTCCTCTTGTCATAGAATACAGGTTCATCTCATTCCAACGTTCTAAGATATAATTTTCCCAGCGTTCTAAGTTCCATTCTTTTATCATGCATGGTCCAAAACACTTATAATGTTTGATATTCATCGTGTCCATGGCGCAGCCATCCGAATCAATGCACACTACATAATTTTTTTTTGCTTTGAATTCATTAAGAATTGATATCATTCTTTCCTGCCTCTCCAATTTCTTTAATATCTGGTATCCTCACGTCCGCAAAACACGGTATCATTAGCACTTCCCAAAAACTCTGATCTGCCACAGATTTTTTCAACCGCTGCATGAATGTTTTCCTGATTGGAACCGTAGGCATTCACATAGGTATGTACCTGTGGAATATCAATCAGATGATTGGTATAGTTCAGACTTACTGCTACCGTTGGAACTTCTTCAATATACCATGGAAGTTCACAGGAATGATTGCAGCTCCAGCGCATTCTTACGACATTTTCCTGCGCATATCCTTTGACATTGATAAACAGGAATACCACATCGTATTTCTTTTTGAATACTTCTCTCGGATCATTATTTAGCATTCGTATCAAATTCATAGGAGAAACGCCATTCACAACTTCCATATCATAATAGTTAGGGGCCTGAGTCACTTCAAAGCCTGCTGCTTCCAACTCTTTGGTAATGAGTCCGCGAACCGGATCCCCTTGATATCCTTTGCTGTTTGGTGTGCTCTGTACATATACTAATAAGGCTTTTTTCTGTTTATTCACATCAATTGGAAGAAGATGTGCAGTATCTTTTACGAGGGTGATACATTCCTCGGCTGCCTGCTTTGTAAAAGCATGATGTTCTTTGGTCCCAACCCATTCACTAATATACTTCTCATCAATGAATCGAACGTCTTCACGATACAGCTTTAAGTGTGCTTTTAATCCAACAATACGATAGAGCGCATCTAAGAAACGTTCTTCGGTAATGATTCCTTTTTCCAGTCCGGCTTTTACATATCCCATATCTTCTGCAATATCATTTGCAAATAAGATCATATCACAGCCTGCTGCAATACACATCGGTATTGCGTCCTCCCGTTTCATTACTGCTGCCATACCGATCATATGCGTAGCATCTGATACGATCACACCGTTAAATCCCATTTGCCCCCGAAGCAGATCGGTTATTAATTCAGGCGCCAGGGAAGCAGGCATGATCTCTCGTCCGCTAAGTTCCGGGCGAAGCTTCTTACTCATGGCAGGAAGTGCAATCTGTCCGGTCATGATTGTTTCAAGTCCTTCATCAATCATCGTCTGATATACTTTTCCATAGGAACTTTCCCATTCTTCTACACTTAGGGTATTTTGCGCCAGTGCAAGATGTGGATCTAGTTCATCCACTCCATCTCCTGGAAAATGCTTGCAGGTACATGCCATGTTCGGATTGGCATCCTTAATCCCTTTGATATACGCACGTACATTTTCAATTACTGCTTCGGTATCATTACCAAAGCTTCTAGTATTGACAATGGTATTTCTCCAGTTTTTATAAATATCCGCTACCGGATTGAACATCCAGTTCACGCCGATGGCGGTAGCTTCTCGCCCAGACACATATCCCATATGATAGGCCGTATCCGTTGTCTTTGCTGCCCCTGCTTGTGCTGCAGTAGCAACGAAAGTTCCTTCCGGCAAACACCCATTTCCACCTTCGTCACAGTTTGCTGCTATAAAAAGCGGCACTTTGCTGTATGTTTGATATAGCATATTTTGCTTCCATGCACTTTCTTTATTACCGCCCTGCCAGCGGAGTCCGCCCTGATGATAGTTCGCTACGACTTCCTTAATCTCATCCTCATTAACACCTGGTTTTGCTTTTAATAAGATAAATAACTGACCGATCTTTTCTTCCAATGTCATGCCATGGATGGTATCATCCACCCACTTTATCTCATTTTCATTTAAATAAAATGGTTTTTCCTTTAAGTTTACCATAAAAAATTCTCCTGTTCTTTATTTCGTAAAAAGAGGCTGCCACAACTTCAGTCAGTTCCTTTGCTCAACACCTCTGCTCGTTTCTGCTTTGTGTAACAACCTCTTATATTTTCAAATTAAGCTGCAGCATTTCCTTTATGAACGGTGAACATTTTGGAAAATGCTTTTTTCATATTTGCTCCCTGGCCGGCTGCCAGGTTTACCAAAAATACGAAGATACCCATCAGGGCAGTAGATACTGCGGAACCCATTTCTGCTTTTAATACTGCCTGTAATCCGAACGTCATCAGACAAATGGATACCGAACCCATCATAATTCCAATGGTATCTCCACAAAATACGCCAATGTAGAGTCCAATGAATACCGGAAGAATATTAGTAAATAACTCTCCTACGGTTGAAAGAGACGCGTAGGATGCGCTGTGAATTCCTGTGGATGCATAGATCATGGTTGCGAATCCAAAGATCAAGCCACTAAATACATAAGAAATAATAACATTTTTATTTTCATTAATACCAATGTTGACAGCAGCACTTTGATTGTTGGAAAGCAGAACACCCTGCTTACCGGCTTTTGATACGTAACTGAAGATTGCATAAGTTATAACTGCTCCGACAAATGGAATGAACACATACGGATAGGAGGACAACTTTTTCAAAGTCATATTAGCAACCAAGTTGATACCACCACCGCCAAATATTTGACTGGTAATCGCTTCATACAACAATGCCATACCAATAGTAGCAATCATGATTGGTAAGCGTCCATATACATAAACAAGGGATACTCCTACACTTAAGATCACACAGCATCCGATACATAGCAGGGAGAATAATATTAGATTATTATTGTTATTCTTTGCAACATTTCCTGCAATGATTGCAGATACTAACATAATCGCACCACCGGAGAAATCAAATCTTCCGTTTTTAAACTGCAGGCCGATTCCCATGGCACATGATACGGACACTGCAATACTTACAAAAAGAGTTCTCCACATTGCCCATGTTCCATAATATGTCTTCCCGTTTGCAAAGCATACAATCATCATAATAATATACATGGCTGCCGGGAGCATAAGCGTTCCTGCTATTCTTTTTAAAATATCTGGTCCTTTTTTCATGGGAATTAGCCTCCATTTTTCCATATGGGAGCTGTATCTAACAGCTCCCAGTTAATTTTAGTAAATTATTTTAAATATCCATCAATAGTAATTGATGTCGTAGCATTTACAAGATCTGCATAAGTTGCATTTTCATTGTAACGAGTAAAGTATTGCTTCATATCTTCCCAGCTGATCTGCATCTTTGTTAAATCTGCATCCCAAAGTGGAGAATTGTTTTTAATTGCATCGAATTTTTCAGAACTATTAATTTTTAGAACACCGGATGACATTCTTTCAGGAGCTGCGAAATCAGAAAACTGTTTTCCCTGAATTGCATTGTCTAACATAACGATTGGGAATAATGCACTTTCAGGAGCAGCAATGGTAATACTTACGATTGTCTTATCATCACCGGAATCTGCTAAGATATCGTTATCTTTTTCAAATCCACCAGTAATCAACTGAGTAGTAGCCAAACAAGATCCATCTGCTTTTGCAGAAACTAAAGTAGGATAGATAAATGTAGTACCAGCACAGAAACCTACGATACAATCAAGATCATTGTAACCATCTTCTAAGAAGTAGGATGGATCTAACTGTTTGAATTCAAGTACCGTTGCATCACCAACGATTTTGATTGGTTCAGAAGCTGTTCCATTATATTCTTCAATAGCTGCACGGAAGGCTGCATCTGCTACCGTATGTTTTGGATATGCATAGATGGGGAAGATTACAGTAGATACTTTTTTGTATCCTCTTGCAATGACTTCTTCTGCATAAGCTTTGCCTAATTCTTCTCCGGATAAGTAGTTATCACCCATAGCTCCAAGGTAATGATCATTGGTTAATACTCCATGGCTAGTACCGTCTTCGTTGAATACAGCATCCATATCAGAGTTAAATGAAACTACATAAACATTTGGATATTCTTCCATAATGCTCTGTAAGCCACCATCCTGGCATGCGATGATACCAACGACATCGGAAGTATAGGCATTACGAATCTGAGTTAAGTTACCATCTGGATCATTGAAACCATCGGCATAAACTACTTCAAAATCATAACCCAGGTCTTTGCATGCATTCTCATAAAAGGCTACGAAGTAATCATACTGAGCACCACTATTTAAGTTGGAAAGATATAGGATCTTACCGCCTTTTGTGTTTGCTGTCGCATCATTAGATTCCTCTTCTTTGTTTGTATCCTGGTTCGTTTCATTGGATACATCATTGGTTTTGTTGTTATCTGTTTCCTTAGTGCTTGATCCACAGCCAGCCAATACCCCAATAGATAACACTGTTACTGCTACTGCTAATGCGCATTTTAAAAAATTCTTTTTTACCATTGTCTTCTCCTCCTAAAACTCTGATTATAGAACTTATCTATCAAAAACCATTTTGGTTTATGACCTATCTTGGCAATACTCCGTTTTTCTTACGACAGGTAATTAAAACAACTACTAAGAAAATGACTGCTTTTACCATAAAAGTGAGCTTTGTTGGGATTCCGATGATTGGAAGTCCGACATCTAACAAAGAAAAGGTAAATGAGCCTACAATGGCACAGGATACTCTAGACTTCATACCGCCTTTTAAGGGCATGCCACCAAGTATCAAGGCGACCATGACATTCATTTCGAATCCAGTTCCGGTAGAATCCGATGCTGCTCCGGTATATCCCATCTGGAAAAGAGAAGCGATCACCAGACAAACAGCCAGGAATACATAGGGAATCACTTTATACTTAACAACATTGACACCACTCTGCTCTGCAACCACCTTGTTTGCACCGATTGCTTTTGCATACTTGCCAAACTTCGTATAGTTAAAGAAATAAGCAATAATTGCTGTTTCAATAATCAAAACGGTAATCATGACGATTGGTGATTTGAAGATTCTAGTATCAACTGCTCTTAATGCGATATTTCTGGTTCCGATCTTGGAATAAATAATTGTACTCACTCCAGATAAAATCATCATAAAAACAACGGAAGAAATAACCGAATACATATGAAGAATTTCCCCGGCTGCACCATTGATCACACCGATGATGACTGCAATGACCAAACAGATTACAACTGCCGGTATCAAACTTCCGGTTTTATTACCGACCAATACCAGAATCGTAGAATATAGCCCAATCTGTTTACCGATACTGATATCCATATTACCAAGGCTGTAAATAAATACTGCGCCGACTGCCATTAGTGCTGTTACGATGACATCTGACATTAATGTTGAAATTTTTGCTGCTGACCATATGCTTTCACCTTTTAACTGTGTTGCAATGGTAAAAAAGATGATGCAGAATACTAATCCGCCATACTCTGCCAGTATAGAAGAATGTGCTTTTAGCCATTCTCTAACCGTTGGCTTGCTTTTTTCTGATACGTCCATTTCTTATCCTCCTATATCATGAATTCAATAATATCTGTCTGTTTCAATTCTGCAGAACGCATCAGTTCACAGGTTACGTTAAAATCCTTCATGATAATCAGTTTATCTGCCATTCCGATCAGTTCAGAAAGTTCCTCTGAAATCATCAGGATTGCTTTTCCTTCTTTTTTCATCTGCTCTATTAATGAGTACATGGATTGTTTGACACCAATATCCACACCACGGGTTGGGCAGTCCATAATAAGGATATCCGATCCTTTTGCTGCCCATTTTGCAAACGAAACCTTCTGTTTATTCCCACCGGATAACGTATTCACATATTGTCTTCCACTATTGCATTTGATTCGGAAATTTTCGATTTCTTTGTTGGAAATCTGTCTTTCTATTTTTGGACTAATATAAGTGGCATGTTCGATGGATGGAATGGAAGGAAGTATGATATTGTCTTGTATGGCACCATCTAAGATCAATGCTTCACTATCTCTGTTTTTAGAAATATATCCGATTCCATGTTTAATGGCATCCAGCGGACTTTTGATTTCTTCGCCGTGGCATAGTACCTGACCTTTATCCAGCTTTTCCAAGCCGTAAGCAGCTCGTCCGATGTCATGCATTCCGCAACCGGACAATCCCCCGAATCCAATGATTTCTCCTTTATGTAACTTCAGATTGAAATTCTTGATATTTCCAAAAGAAACATCCTTTAATTCCAAAACAATTTCCTCCTTGTGAGAGGTATCATAATCTTCCCTGTAATACTTTTCACCAATTTCACGACCTACCATTAAGTAGCGAATCTTCTTGATAGCATCTGGTGCATGCATTTCTTCGCTGGTTAGATTTCCTTTAATCTCCCCATCTCGCAATACAGTAAGATCAGAACACTGTTCCATAATTTCATCCATATCATGAGAAATAAAAACAACTGCTTTATTCTGCTTCTCTGCTAAGTTATGGATCAGTTTATATAAAATTTCTCGTCCTTCTAGGGATAAGGCTGTTGTCGTCTCGTCAATAACTAGGATCTGTGTATTTTCATTCACACATCGTGCTAGCTCGATCAGTTTACGGTCTTCGAAAGAATAGCGGTCAATCATATCATTTGCGTGAATCCAGTCCATTCCAAAGCTATTTAATACTTTATCAGCTTCTTTGTACATTTTTTTCATGTTTATGATACCGAATTTAGAAAATTCATCCTCATGTCCTGCAAAAATATTCTGTGCTACTGTTACTCCTGAAATGGTATTTGCTTCCTGCAACACCATAGATATTCCGGCATTTTGTGCCATGACCATATTTAGTGGATTCCACGTCTGGCCCAGATACTTCATCTCGCCGCTGCTTGCTGGCTGCATTCCGGAGGCAATGGACATAATGGTTGATTTACCGGAACCATTCTCTCCCACCAGTCCTCTGATTTCACCGCGACGTAACTCAAAATCCACATTTTTTAATGCAATCGTTGGTCCAAATTCCTTACACATATTTTTTGCTTCAAAAATCACTTCATTTGGCATACTATTCTACACCTTTCTATCCGTACTCTAGTGAACTGCTTTGTATACTGACAGTTTAACTTCTTTCCTACCCTTTTACCATGCATATATTATCCTATTTTAGCACAATATTACTCTATTGTTTGATTTTAAGATAGATGTGTGATATTCTATTTGTAATACAACGATCAGTAAGGAGTACTGGCATATATGTCTGCAAACAAGAACAAAGAAGAAGAGATACGACTGCTACATTATCTATCCCATCATGCTACAGAGGAACAGAAAATCACCTCAGCTGTACTCGAAGATATATTAATTTCATATCGAGTTCCAATATTTCACCTGTCGATCCATTCTGATAATTTGGCAGATCTAGATTTTCACTTTCGGGAACAGCTTTTTGATTCATTTGATTATAAAGAAACCTTTTTACAAATGACGGCCAGCGTAAGCAACGAGTACGCCGTTGATTATACCGATAATTTTGGGTTTCACTATATGATTTTTCAATCTCCAGATTCAACCTTAAAAGAACCTACTTACATAATATTAGGTCCTTTCCTCTATCAGCAATTTACCGATACGGAAGTTTATCAGTTAATCCAAGAGAAAAATATTCCTTCTGCATTCGCCCAGGATATCAAATCTTACTTTTATCGGGTAACGGTTATTTCCGATATGAATTCCTGGCACTATATGTTGAACCGAATCGTATCACGTTATACTGGTTTTCCAGTCTCCTTTCATTCTATAGAGGGAGACCATCTGACCAAACATAAAGCTTCTTCTTTGGATGATTCCCTCCTTCCCAAGTCGGTCGTTGCTTTTTCCGCCATTGAGGCACGTTACAAAGTAGAAGCTGGTCTTATTCGCTCCGTAACCGCTGGCAATATTCAGGATGCACTTTATTATTACAATATGTTCATGGGATTTACGTTGGAGCCGAGAAACCCGGATATATTAAGAAATGGAAAAGACATGGTAATTGCAGTTAATACTTTTTTAAGAAAAGCAGTGGAGGCCGCCTATGTTCATCCACTCTACATTGATCACCTGAATCAGAAGCTTACGCGGGAAATTGAAGCCTGCTCTTCTGTCATGCAGTTAAACAGTCTGGTCGCTACAATGATTCGCAAATATTGCCTGCTGGTAAAATCCTATTCCAGAGCCCAGTATTCTCAACTGATCCGCAACTGTCTCAACTATATAGACTTTCACTATCAGGAACCATTGTCTTTAGAATTTTTAGCAGAAAAATATACGGTTAGTAAAAACTACCTCTCTGCGCTATTCCACAAAGAGGTAAAAATTACCTTAACCGATTATATTAATTCCACCCGGGTTAACCGTTCCATTCTGCTGCTGAACACGACTTCTTTGTCCATGCAGCAGATTGCAGAACAATGTGGTTTTTCGGATGCGAACTATTTTACAAGAACCTTCCGGAAACATCATGAAATGTCACCTTCAAAATATCGTAAATCACTACAGGAATAGCAAATATAGTATAGTATACTTTTTGCAACTATTAGAGCTGAGTTCGGTTTCTTAATGGCACCTGTTACCCGACTTAAATATAGCTCATTTCCTACTTAATCACAAGTGTTGTTTAAGTTTCAAACAAGTACGGTCACTTACGTATGCAACTCAGTTTCTTGTTCTAGTCCTGTATTAGAACTCACCTTAATCTTAACCTTACCTGAACCTTTCATCTTAAGGATCGCAAGTGCACGACCATGATAAGTCTCGGTTACCGCCTCTGTATAGTTATAATTTGGCTTTGGATCTCCCGATCCAAAACCAGCCAATTCGGCTGCTCCCTCTACTACTATGCCAAGCTTTAAGGTTTCGTTTGTAACTAATGTATCCTGCTCATCTAGGATTTCAATGGGAACATAGATGAATTCCTTGCTTTTTCTCTCCTCAGGGGTTATTAGGATTTTTCTTTCCTTGCCGGCTGTCCTAAGTTCCATCCGGCCAATCTCTTTCCCTTTCTCGTAAGATACAGCTGTAATGGTACCAGCTTCGTAAGTAATATCAAAATATGTAATAAAGCCAGTTACTTTCCCTGCTGCTTTTCTTCCTAAGGATTTTTTGTTGCAGAATAGTTCCACTTCATCACCGGGGGAATAAATTTCAACTACTACAGGTTTACCGTCACATCCGCCGTAAGTCCAGCTGGATAAACTATCACTAATAATCCAAGGTGTCTTAATGAGATGCTCTCCATATTTATATGGGTTTTGAACGGTGATGTATGGATCCCTTCTTAAACCAAAGACAATTTCTCGGTAGTAAGATGCCGGTCTTCGATATCCTGTTATGTCTATATCACCGGTATATGCCAACTGACAAGGAAATCCTGCTCCAAATCCTCCTTCACCCCAGGTATATGCAGGTATTCCTACACCTACTTCACCAATATAATCCCATCCGGTCCAAGTAAAATCACCGATGACATGAGGGCATTTCTCTGCAATAGCCCAGTTTCTTGCTATCTCCGGCGGGTAAGTTTCACTTCCCACAATAACTCTGTTTGGATATTTTTCACCGTCCATTTCATATCTAGCTGTCATATAGTTGTAACCTGCAATATCTGTCGTTGCACAGGCTAACTCCAGTCGTTTCGTAATCTCCGGATGTACCACAATTTCATCCATATGCCCATCCATTAAGGTCATAAAATCATTAACATTTCCATCAATTTCACCCTTTTTACTTAGATCAGAAACGACATCTTTTACTATCTTATCTACCACTTCACCTGCTGCAAATACACCATTGATGGAAGCTAGGGTATATCTTGTGCTATCTAAAGTCTTTATCTTTTCGCTGATCTGATGACAAAGCTGTGCACCGTGATTGGTTGCTATCTCGGGAATCTCATTACCAACCGAATATAATATGACGGAAGGATGGTTATAATCTTTATTAACCATGGAGGTTACATCCTTCTCCCACCACTCCTGAAAATAAAGACCATAGTCATAATCTGATTTACAGCGGTTCCACATATCAAAGGTTTCATCCATGACATACATTCCAATTTCATCACAAGCACGTAGCATAGCCGGTGCCATGGGGTGATGTGCCATTCTGATTGCATTAAATCCTGCTGCCTTTAATATGCTAATCTGTCGGTACTGCGCATCCTCATAGGTAGCAGTTCCAAGAAGTCCACTATCATGATGAATACATGCTCCACGTAGCTTTACAACCTCTCCATTTACCCGAAAGCCCTTCTTTGCATCAAGCCCTAGAGTACGAACACCAAAAGTATTTACACTTTCATCCATCAAGCTCTCTTCCTTATATAACTTACTAACACACTGATAGAGATTTGGATCATCTGCTGACCAAAGCCTTACTTTGTCAATTACCATTCTCCTGGATACTTTTCTTACCTCTTGATCAAGCATAGCAATTGGCATAGTATCCGATGCTACTACCGTTCCTTCTTCATTAAGTATTGTAGTTTCTAATATCAAATTTTCTGTATTAGGATATCTGTTTTTCATTTCTGTCGACACATTTACTACTGCATATTCTTCTTCCAAAGCCTCCGTAGTGATCCTAACACCATCTTCAACGATATAGCTTAGGTCGGAAACCATTAGATAGACATCCCTATAGATACCCCCGCCCGCATACCAACGACTATTGGTCATAGCTCCATTTCGAACTATAACTCTAATCTCATTATCTTCTCCGTATCTTAGAAATGAATTCATCGGTACATAAACGTTGGAATATCCAAAGGGTGATTTCTCTGCTAATTGGCCATTAATATAAATAAATGCATTCATATAAATGCCTTCAAACTTTAACATAACCGTTTTGTTACGATATTCTTCCGGCGCATACATGATTTTCACATAATGATAGACTCCACCATCACGAAAACCCGTACTACCTTTATTGGGACTCTCAGCATATGCTGATGTTTCTATCATCGCATCATGTGGTAAGGTTATTTCTCTTGCATTTTCCGGAATGTTCCAGATAAGAGCAAAAGAGTCCTTATCAACCCAAAACTTCCAAGAATCATTAAATTTATTTTCTAACATGGTATTTCCTTTCTTATAGCATATTTAATTTATCTTCTTATAAAATTCTACCATTAATGTTAACAAGATGAATTAGCAATTTGATTTACTTGTCACAAGCAAAAGTAAATTCCTCTACTTCCAGTATTCCTTCTGTCTGAAGTTCAAAGTATAGCGGATATTTTCCCTTGATTTGGCTTAGCTTGGCGGTTACTAACTCCCACTCACTTGATTGAATAGTCACTTTGAGTTCACCAATTACGTCATTTTCCTGAAGTCCACACAGAACTTTTATGGTCCCGGTAGCATGTCCGCGAAGTTTTATCTGGATGCTATCGTTTTTATCAAAGGTAAAGTACTTAAATCCGATTATGGTACCCTTTGTAATATTTGAGATATAATGCCTGCTCTTTTCTATCTCTTCCTGACATGTCTCTTCTTTTATGTAAGGCATACAGTCCTGTAGGGTTTCACCTACTTTAACGCTCTCCGGCATATTAGGTGCTGTAAGATGGCATGCAATATAAAAAGGATAGGTTCCTTTTGCCTTTAACGGTTCGCCGTTAAGTCCGCAGGAAGTTATTTCTACCTGTTTTATGGAACCATCCACTTCAAATTGTATTTCTTCTGCACAGCCCTGGCGGCAGAAACTACTTGCATGGGTATGTCTATGATAAAATACATACCATTTGCCAAGAATCTCTACAATACTTCCATGGGTATTACCCATCGCTGCTACCGGTTGATCCACTCCCTCAAGCCCCATATCTCCATTTGATACGATGGTTCCACCATAGGTATAGGGACCAAGTGGTGAAGGAGCAGTCGCATAGCATAGTTCATGGCTTAATTCACTC
The DNA here is from genome assembly GCA_023389295.1 of Bacillota bacterium. GTDB lineage: Bacteria > Bacillota > Clostridia > Lachnospirales > Lachnospiraceae > Mobilitalea. The sequence goes on along the minus strand of JAEWEO010000273.1, from coordinate 3,397 downwards.
GAATAGATAAAGTAATAAATTCCATCCTTTTTACGAATTGAGGAGGCTTCAAAAAATCCATGACCTTCAAAGGAAGTTCCTATTCCATTCTCACCATTCGGTACAACCATTAGCGGTCTGGCTTTTAAAGTCAGCATATCTGCTTCTAATTCTGCTGCCATACTTCCCGGACATCCCACTACTTTCTTACCGTTAATTACCATATTGATCGCAAAACCATAATACAGATAGATTCGGTTATCCTCATCTACTAATACTCCGGGGTCAAATGGATTGTGTTCTTCTAGGTCTTTGCCCCCTAAAATCTCCTTTGGATATTTTACATACCCGTAAAACTCAAAGGGGCCCTCCGGTTTGTCACTAACAGCCACACTTACCTTATTTACAAAGCAGAGACAGTAATAAAGATAAAACTTACCATCCGGCCCTTGAACCACATCCGGAGCAAAAAGAGGTCTCGTACCATTTTCACTCATGGAATCCTGAATTTTTTTATAACTAATGCCATGATAAGTCCAATTTGCCAGATCATCTACAGGAGCAGACCATACCACGTAATCTCCTGTGCAAAAGTCACGTCCCTCCACTTCATCATGGGACCCATATACATACACTCTATCCCCAAAAACTCTTGGCTCACCATCCGGTATATACTCATAGGGTGGTAAATAGGGATTATACGCTTGTTTTCTCATATCCATTCTCCATTCCTCATCATATCTATTAAACCTAAATATCTATGCATTCCATCCAATCATTAAATCTTAATATACATGCTATCTAATCTATTAAATATCAGGCCCTAGGTACCCCGTCCAATCTACTAAATCTCAGTTCTTATGTATACTCTTCTAATCTACTAGAATCATCATCTCTAGATACCCCGTCCAATCTATCAAATCTCAGTTCTCATGTATACTCTTCTAATCTACTAGAATCACAATCTATAGACACCCGGTCTGATCTATTATAATCTCAGTCTCTAGGTACTGCTTTGAACTTGTCCCAACCATAACACGGAATTTACCGGGTTCCACAATATATTCTTGTGACTGATTATGAAAACCCATTTGTGCTATCGGAAGGGTAAACAGGACTTTCTTCTTCTCTCCCGGTTCTAAACACACTTTTTCAAAGCCCTTCAATTCTTTTACCGGACGTACTTTACTTGCTATGACATCCTGTATATAGAACTGTACAATTTCACGTCCTTCTAGCTTACCGGTATTCGCAATCTGTACTGAGGCGTAAATGTTTTTGTCGTCACTACGAACTTTAAGTTCCTCATAGTGATAGGTTGTATAGCTTAATCCGTAGCCAAAGGGATACAAAGGTTCTGTCGGAATATCCAAATACTTCGAAGTGAATTTACCGGCTCCCGCAGGTCTACCTGTGTTAAAATGATTATAGTAAATTGGACATTGTCCCACACTATAGGGAACGGATACGGTTAATTTGCCGCTAGGGTTAACATTACCATATAGTACGTCTTTTACTGCATTTCCGGTTTCAATTCCAAGATGCCAGGCATTTATAATAGCACTTGCATGCTCCGCTACCCAAGATATCGCTAGAGGTCTTCCCCCTATCAAAACTACAACTACCTGTTTGCCAGTAGCAATTAGCGTCTTAAGAAACTCTTCTTGCTTACCGGGAAGGATAAGATCACCACGGGATGCAGCTTCTCCAGACATTTCCTTGGTTTCACCTAACACCGCAACAATCACATCAGCCTCCGCCACGAATTTTTGTGTTGCTTCTTCATCAAAGTCTCCTTCCATTGGACAGCACATCTCATAGCTTACATCCGTAGTCTTTGTCATTGCCTCTGCGATAGATACACAGTCCTCACCGTCTCCTGTGATCGCCCATGCTCCTAACATCTGATCTTTATCCGCAGCAAGCTGCCCCACCAGGGCAATCTTTTGCTCCTTACGTAACGGCAGTATCCCATCATTTTTTAGTAATACTATGGAATCCTCTGCTGCTTCCTTACATAGCCTTCGATACTCTTCTTTTAGAATCGTCTTGGCCTCTTTCTCCTCATTCGTTCTATAAGGCTGATCAAAAAGGCCTTTGGCATATTTCAAACGAAGTACTCGTCTTACTGACTGATCTAGAATTTCCATGGATATGGTTCCTTCTTCTAGTAACTCCTTCAGATTTTCAAAGTAGCTATTAGAGCTCATATCCATATCGATACCTGCACTAATTGCTTTGGCAGCAGCTTCTTTTTTATCAGTTGCAACCCCATGAGCAACACATTCTGCAATCGCATTTGCATCACTTACTAAGAAGCCTTCAAATCCATAAGTATCTCTTAATACCTCCTGCAATAAATAGGAATTAACGGTGCAAGGTACTCCATCCACATCTTGAAATGATGGCATTAGCGTTGCTACCCCTGCCTCTACTGCCGCTTTAAAGGGTGGAAGATAAACATCATGTAAGGTAGACTTGGAAATTTCAGCCGTATTATAATCCCTTCCAGCTTCTGCTGCTCCATATGCTACAAAATGCTTTGCACATGCCATTATGCTGGTATCCTTATCCATGGAATCTCCCTGAAATCCCTTAACACTTGCTTTGGCAAATTCACTTACTAGATATGGATCTTCCCCTGCTCCTTCTGAAATACGTCCCCAACGAGCATCTCTTGCAATATCGATCATAGGAGCAAAGGTCCAATGAAGTCCGTTGGCAGAGGCTTCCTCTGCTGCCATAGCTGCTGTTTTTTCCCATAGATCCCTATCAAAGCTACAGCTAAGTGCTAATGGAATTGGGTATACACTACGAAGTCCATGGATGACATCTGCTCCAAAAAGTAAGGGTATTCCAAGTCTTGATTCTTCAACTGCGATTTTTTGGAGTCGATTGATCTTTTGGGCCCCATAGATACCATTCAAAGAACCTAATTTTCCTGCACGAATTTCATCCTCATGTAAATCCTCTTCAGCTGTTGACATAATACGTTTGAATTCTTCCTGACTAATTCTTCCGTCAAACATCATATTTAATAATTCTTCAAAGGATACCTCAAAGGCTCCAACTAAAGATGGACCTAATTGTCTTAATTGACCAATCTTTTCTTCTAGGGTCATCTCTTCTAAAAGTTTTGTTATCTTGTCTTCTATTTCGCTGTGGATCATAGTTTTCATAAATTTACACCTCGTTCTAAGATCATAGTGGCAACCCACTTTCCCACCCATTTTCCTCTCCTTATTTTAAAACGAAGTCGCTAGGAGCATCCATCTGGGAACGTCATTGCTTTTCACTTTATGTTAAAAAAGGCCGCTATATAGGAACTATACAACAGCCTTTTTCTAGTTTAGTAAATTCACACCTCACGGTGTAAACTCCTATTCAGAACCGTGCGTGCGACTTTCCCGCACACGGC
>JAEWEO010000264.1 GCA_023389295.1 Bacillota bacterium | reverse complement strand
CCTTAACAGTAATAATAGGAATAAGCAACCTGTTATGTATATGGTCATGCTGTCTCACCTCGCTTATTGTAATACAAAAGAGAGCAGGTAGGTGACCAATTCTCCCTGATTATTTTCATATTATGTCTCATGTTTTGCAATAATTTTGGGTTATTCAGAAGTGACATAACATCCATAGCAATATCTGACTTCTTTGACCACATAATCTGACCGAGGTTCTCTTTCTCGATGTACTTAGCATTTCCTATTTCCTGCATTAAAAAAGGTTTTAGGATGTAAAGAGGAGTGCCGGTATTGATTGCTTCAAAGGTCGTAATGCCGCCGGATTTTGTTATTATAATATCCGCATTTTTCATGTAATGATGTACCTCAGTAGTGTAGCCTATCACATCAATTGAAGGGAAGCGACCTTTTATATGCTGCATAAGCTTTTGATTTTTACCTGTAATCATTGTAATGTGGATATTATCATTTTCACAAAGCTTACTTAAAAAATCATGATTGGATGGAATCAATCCTAAACCGCCTCCCATAATCAATACTTCTGATTTGGCAGTTTTTGCCTCATTATTCTCTGTTGTGTCTTTAAAGCTCTTCTTTACAGGTATCCCGCTAACAATAATTTTATTTGAAGCAATGCCTTTGGATATTAGATTGTTTTTTGTGCATTTTGATCCAACAAAATATAAGTCAGTATTTTTTGCAATCCATTCTTCATGTATAGTTAAGTCTGTAATATAGGTATATAAAGGGACATCATTACTTGTCATTTCTTTGTAAGCTGATATATACTGGGAGCATACCGGAAGTGTTGCAATTATTAAATCCGCCTTATATTCCTCTAATAGACGTGAGATACTTTTTGCTACCGCTTTTTTTAGAGGTACGCCACTAAATTGTCCGGCAATCGTATTTAAAAAATTATAGATAAACGAACATCGACGAACCAAAAAATTAAAGTTTCCATAGATCATTTTGCCAAAAGACGGGAAAATGTAATCAATAATGTCTACTACATTAACGCACGCATTGGGATCTTTGGATAATATTTCCTCCTCAATCGCCAAAGCGGCACTATAGTGTCCCATTCCAAATTTTCCTGTCAAGATTAATACATTCATTTAACACATGCCTTCCTTTCATTCATTTTGCACATCATTGCAATCCTTGGAATTACAGCTAAAAAACTTTTTATGTAGAAACAATGCCAGACCTACCATTTATTCATGTTCCTAGCCATAGGAATGAAGGTAATCACTATCATAAACGCTGCTGCTCATAAATTATCTTCAAGAAAAAGAATAACTTACAAATAAAAGCATTTATGTTATAAAAAATGAACCAAACTCTATCTCATGACAATATGTAGTAAGAAGGTTAAAATATAGGAGGTTTGCAGCGAAAGGAGATTACAGTAATGACAATCGAGGATCTAACCCATTTGATTAACGAATATGGAAAACATATCTATAGTTTTTGCTGTAATCTTACCGGAAACAGATTGGAAGCAGACGACCTATATCAAGATACCATCTTAAAAGCTGTTGAGTTACGCCACAGACTCGACAGTAGTGGCAATCCCAAAAGTTTTCTTATGGGTATTTCAGTTAAGATATGGCAGAATCACAAGAAGAAATGTGCAATCAGGAATAAAATTATTCCGATGGAAGAAATGAAGGAAGACCTTATGAAGAATATGGAAGCTACGGATAACCAACCGGAAACAGAGTTTCTAAAGAAGGAGACAATCCTAGCAGTACATAGAGGGATAAAACTTCTTCCGGATAAGTTTCAGACGGTAATTTATATGTATTATACGGGAGAAATGTCAATTGATGACATAGGCAAAGCGTTGCATATCCCAAAAGGAACCGTAAAAAGTAGACTTCATAAGGGGAGAACATTATTAAAAGAATATTTGGAGGTTCAGGATTATGAGTGATATAGAAAGAATCCTAAAAGCTGCCCTTTCTCCGACGAAATACCCTTCCGAACAACTGAATGGCAAAATTATGGAGCAAATTAAGGAGAGTGGCAAATTGAAAATGAGCAGAAGAAGAGTTCAAATAGCAGTAGCAATCGTTTTATGCGTTCTAATTATACCAACTTCGGTATATGCGGCTTATCGGTATCTTTTACCAAAAGAAGCAGCTTATATAATGCAGGATGAAAAGCTTGGAGAAGCTTTTGATAAGGATGGAAAAGCGGTACTAGAAACAAAAACAGACGGTGACTATAAGGTTACTTTCCTTGGTCAGGTAACCGGCGAATCCATAAGTGAAAGAACTGGTTCAGCTTGGGAGCTACAGCCGGAGCGTATCTATATCGCAGTAGCTATTGAGAGAGTGGATGGGAAGGAAATGACATATGATGAAAGTCTATTTATCTCCCCGCTGATTCAAGGTTTACGTCCTTGGACCTATAATATTGCAACAATGAACGGGAGCTATATGGAGAAAATCATTGATGGTGTTCGCTACCGCATCATAGAATGTGACAACATAGAAATGTTTGCTGATAAGGAATTATATCTTGCTGTGTCTAATACGAATTTTTATAGTACGGATGCATATTCCTTTGATGAGGTAACAGGACTGATTACGGTAAATGAAGCATATGCGGGGACGAATCTTTTATTTGATATAGAGCTGGATCCTTCAAAAGCTGACCACGCGAAAGTAGAAAAATATATCAAGGAATTTGAGAAAGATTGGAATAGCGAAAATAACACGGAAGATAATACCAATGATACACAAGGTGAGGATAGTGTAAAAGAGAATGCTAGAACGCAGCAGGAGATATTCCTTGATGAAGAGAATGGCATTAAGATCCAAGTTCAAGATAATGATTCCTCAAGCTGGTGGGCAGACGATAATAAATCTGAGACTGTTTTGAGCTATCGATTTCAAGTAGAGGGTGATGGTATAGAATCAATTACCTATAATTTAAATCAAGGAGAGTTCTGCTATTATCCAAAACATCAAAGTGATGGTAGAGAATTCTATGGAAATAAATATAGTTTGTCCTATGAAGAACAGGAAAACA
>JAEWEO010000261.1 GCA_023389295.1 Bacillota bacterium | reverse complement strand
AATTATTACTGCTAAGCTGTTAGCTGCTCTTACCTTAGTTATCGTGCTTAATCTCGTAACCTGGGGTAGTTCTCTAATCGCCTTTGCACAATTCTCTAAAGGTGAGGAATATGCTATTCCTGTTATGAAATTAATGTTTGGACTCTTTGGAATGCAAATTCTATTTCTGGTTCTAGGTTCCATCCTGGCTGCTTGTTTACAGAAATATAAGATTTCTTCACCCCTTGGTACCTGGATATTAATGATTATGTTTTTGATATCGGTCTGTATTGATATTACAGGTAAGCTAGATGGATTAAAGGGTTTAACGTTCTTTAAATATTTTGATGCCAAAGATATTTTAAAGACGGGTTATCCCTTTGGCTATTTGATTGCTGCCGCACTCCTTATTCTTATATTTACCTTCGGAACTTATTACTTTTATAAAAAAAGAGATATGAAGATATAAAGCTATAACTATTTTTGGATTAACTATAAAGATGTCAAACAATCGATAGATGAACAGCCCCCATAAGTCAGACCTAAAAATCGAACTTATGGGGGCGCATCAGGATGGTTTGACATCTTTTTTATGAAATTTTAATGTTAAATGATGTAATAGTTAAGAAGAAAATAGGAAACAATGAAGCAGAGTAGATTTTATTCTAACATTCCTTGTGCAAATGAGAATTATGAAGCAAACTCATTATAACTTTAGTAATTATTATAGTGAAATGGAGGTATTAGCATGATATTAAAAGGTAAGGATAATTTTAAAGGAAAAAATAATAAGCGTATGAATACGATTCATCCTACTAATAACGAAGGTACCGCAGCTTGGCAGAACGGTGAAACAAACTACAATGTCGATAACGTAAACAAACCCTCATTAGAACGCGTAATTGATGCAAAGGAATGGGTAGATGACGGAAGCAAATTATAGAATAAAACTTAGGAGAAATAAATTTTTGAAGGATAACCGCTTTTGGCGGATTGGAGGTAATTTATGTCAAAAATTCAAATGACGGTGGATGGCAATACGGCAGCAGCCTATGCAGCCTATGCCTTTACGGAGGTAGCTGCTATCTATCCCATTACACCATCTTCAGGTATGGCGGAGACAACGGATGAATGGGCTGCTAACGGTAGAAAAAATATGTTTGGACAAGAAGTCAATGTGGTTGAAATGCAATCCGAAGCCGGAGCCTCAGGAGCGTTCCATGGTTCCTTACAGGGGGGAGCATTAACAACAACATTTACGGCATCTCAGGGTTTGTTATTGATGATTCCCAATATGTATAAGGCAGCAGGCGAATTGTTACCCGGTGTTATTCATGTGAGTGCTAGAGCAATTGCAACTCATGCCCTAAGCATTTTTGGAGATCATCAAGATGTTATGGCAACCAGACAAACAGGTTGTGCTATGTTGGCTTCGGGCTCTGTTCAGGAGGTTGCTGATCTTGCCCCCATTGCACACCTAGCAGCAATCAAAGGAAGATTACCCTTTGTGCATTTTTTTGATGGTTTTAGAACCTCCCATGAGGTACAAAAGATTGAGGTTTTAGAATACAAAGATTATGCTGACATGATCGATATGGAAGCCGTTAAGGAGTTTCGAGAAAGAGCCTTATCACCAAATCACCCTGTGATTCGTGGTACAGCTCAGAATTCGGATATTTATTTCCAAGGAAGAGAAGCGGCTAACCCCTTCTATTCGGATATTGTTCCGATTGTCGAAGAATATATGAAAAAAATAGGTGAGTATACCGGTAGAAGCTATGGGTTATTCAACTATTACGGTGCAGAGGATGCAGAATATGTGATTATTGCTATGGGATCCGTAACCCAGACAATAGAGCAAACCATTGACTATTTCAATGAAAAGGGTGAAAAATTTGGTCTATTAAAGGTCCATTTGTATCGTCCGTTTTCTGTCGATCATTTTTTAAAGAGTATGCCTAAAACAGTAAAGAAAATAGCAGTACTGGATCGTACCAAGGAGCCAGGTGCTATCGGAGAACCTTTGTATCTGGATGTTTGCTCCTGCTATAAAGAGATAGAAAATGCTCCCGAAATCTATGGTGGACGTTATGGTTTGGCATCGAAAGACACCAATCCTAGCCATATAGCAGCTGTTTATAGGAACCTAAAGGAACAGAAACCAAAGAATGGATTTACTATTGGCATAGTGGATGATGTGACGAAGACTTCATTACCTGCTATGAAAGAAATCAAAGCAGAACCGGAAAGCATGAAGTCCTGTCAGATTTGGGGGTTAGGTTCGGATGGTACCGTTGGTGCAAATAAAGAAGCAATCAAGATTATTGGCGCTAATTCCGATTTGTTTGTTCAAGCGTATTTTGATTATGACTCCAAAAAATCCGGTGGACTTACGATATCTCATCTTCGTTTTGGTAAGGAACCAATCCGTTCCACTTATTTGGTTAGTCATGCAGATTATGTGGCTTGTCACAATCCGAGCTATGTCAATAAATATGATTTAATACAGAGCATTAAAGAGGGCGGTATCTTTGTCCTCAATACACAATGGGAGGGAAAAGAATTAGAGCGAAATCTCCCGAATATCTTAAAAAAACAGATTGCCGAGAAAGAAGTTAAATTTTACACCATTAATGCAATTGGTATTGCACAAGAAATTGGTCTTGGAAATCGTATCAACATGGTAATGCAGGGTGCATTCTTTAAACTTAGTGATATTTTACCGGAGGATATTTATCTAAAGGAATTAAAAGCTGGTATTGATAAGTTATACGGTAAAAAAGGTGAAAAGATTGTTAAGATGAATCAAGAAGCAGTCGATCAAGGTATCAAATCCATTCATCAGGTATCGGTACCAAAGGAATGGAAAAATCTTGATACCAGAGATGATGATTACGTGGAAGAACCTGATTTTATTCGCAATATTATGAGGCCAATGGCGGAGATGAAGGGTGGAGATCTTCCGGTAAGCGCTTTTGTTGGCCGTGAGGATGGTACGTTTCCCGCCGGAACTACTGCCTATGAAAAACGTGGTATTGCTGTCAATGTACCGGAGTGGATCGAGGAACGTTGTATCCAATGTAATCAATGTTCCTTTGTTTGCCCCCATGCGGTTATTCGTCCCTTCTTGTTAGATGAGGAGGAGGTTAGAAATGCACCGGAGAGCTTTAATGTGAAGAAGGCGACGGGTAAGAATTTTGAAGGTTTGCATTATAAGATTCAGATTAGCCCTATGGATTGTACCGGTTGTGGTAACTGTGCAGATGTATGTCCTGCAAAAGGCAAAGCACTGATTATGGAGCCCATCGGCACTCAAATTCCAACTCAAATTAAGAACTGGAACTATGCCATGGAGCATATCAGCTTTAAAGAGAATCTCGCTTATGGTCCTGCATTTAAGGATAGTCAGTTTAAAGAACCATTAATCGAATTTTCAGGTGCCTGTGCAGGTTGTGGTGAAACTCCCTATATCAAATTGGTTACCCAATTGTTTGGTGAACGAATGATGATTGCTAATGCTACCGGTTGTTCCAGTATATGGGGAGCTTCAGCACCAAGCATGGCATATACCGTTAACAGAGAAGGAAAAGGTCCGTCTTGGGCGAACTCCTTATTTGAAGATAATGCTGAATTTGGCTTTGGTATGTATTTGGCGGTAAAACAGTTAAGAAATAAGCTTCATGAGAATATGATAAAGTTAAATGGCATGAACGTGGAAGAAAAAGTAAAAGAAGCCTTCCATGATTGGATTCATTATAAAGATGATAGCAAAGCCTCGGAAGAAGCATCCAGAAAGGTATTAAGTGCATTAAAGAATTTCATATCCACTGATCCTGAGATTATGCAACTGGTAGAACAGGTGAAAGAACTGGGAGATTATCTTGCCAAGCGTTCGGTTTGGATTGTTGGTGGTGATGGATGGGCTTATGATATCGGTTATGGAGGTTTGGACCATGTAATGGCCTCAGGCGAAGATATTAATGTATTGGTATTTGATACTGAAGTTTACTCAAATACCGGTGGTCAGGCATCAAAGTCCACACCTATTTCTGCCATAGCAAAGTTTGCAGCCTCCGGTAAGAAACAGGGCAAAAAGGATTTAGGACGAATGATGATGACTTATGGTAATGTATATGTGGCTCAGGTAGGTATCAATGCAGATAATACTCAGTTAATCAAGGCACTTCGTGAGGCAGAAGAGCATCATGGTCCCTCCATCATCATTGCTTATGCGCCTTGTATCAGTCATGGCATTAAGGAAGGAATGGGACGAAGCATGGCTACCATAAAGAGAGCGGTGCAAGCTGGATACTGGCATCTGTACCGTTATAATCCGCAGTTAAAAGCAGAAGGTAAGAATCCTTTCGTTCTTGATTCAAAAGAACCTACGGAAAGTTTCCGTGATTTCATTATGGGTCAGGTTCGTTACAGTTCATTAGCCAGATCCTTCCCGGAGCAAGCAGAAGAGTTGTTTAGACAGGCTGAAACCTATGCGAAAGAAAAATATGAAATATATAAACAACTTGCAGCAGCAGAACCAATTCAAGTTCATATGGATAAGCAAACCGTAGAATAAGCCAAGTTATTCTACAAGGTATAGCCATCGGAGATTTGTATTATTACAATTCTTCGGTGGCTTTTGCTAATAGTATCCAGATATGCAAGTATTTACAATGTTTAAATCCAGTATTATCTACTCGTTATTATGGTCTATTATGATATAATAATAGTGTCAATTGATATTACAATTGGGTCTAATAATTTTATATGAACAGGGGTGGAAATATAATATGGTAGAACAATCGCAAAATACTTACATAAGAACGATTAAGGATAAAGATACGGAAGTGGTTTATACTCTATTTTTTCAAAATGCTCTCTACAGTATGGAATGCTATAAAGAGAATGAGGAAAAAAGCAAAGTATATTGTTACATAGAAAATCTTACAGAAGATGAAGGTGAAGCTGAATATTTTCTTAAAAGAATGGTAAAAGGCAAAGTATCACCAATCCATATGAAAGATCTGGCACAGGATTATTTTTTTAAGTAATTTTCAAGGATCATTGTTTACTAAAATAATTTGCAAAAATGAATATCAGTTTAAGACCCATAAAAGATGATATCAGGAACGTATAATTTAAGCTACAAATAAATGACTTAAAACAGACTATTGCGTAAATTTGAAGAACATATTGCTGTTGCGAACAGAGGAGTATGTCACAAAGATACGGATAGTCTTTTTTAATGTTACAAAAATGTAAATTTGCATCAGAATAGATAATTGCGAAACTCGTAAACTTTAGGCATTCGGATTCTGAAAGGAAAATCATTACTTTTATGAATAAAGTAACTAATTATCTGAGAGAATAGTAAAAGCATGAAATATATCCACGGCTAAACTAAAATCTAAGAAAACAGTTGTTTTGCAGGAATAAAGATTTCATGAAAGTTTCGGGTAGATAGAAAGTAGGATGAGGAATGAAAAAGAAAATTAACTCTCAAGTGTTTAAAGAACTTTTCTCAAAAAGTAATGATGTACTAATTAGAGAAATTAAATTAAATCAGAATAATATTTCCTTTCATATATTCTGTGTGGATGGATTGACTAATACTGAATTATTCGATGAAGCGATTCTTAAATCATTAAAATTTGATCCATATTTGGAAAATTGCAAGACAGAACGAGAGGTCATGGATTATTTGATAACTGGTGGTGCCTACCACATATTTACCAAGGAGGAAACAGATTATGAAACTCTCTTAAGGCTGGTTTTAAGCGGTCTTGCTGCTTTGGTGTTTGATGATGAGCAAAAGGCTATCATCTATGACATAAGAAAATTTGAAAAGCGTTCCGTATCCGAACCGGAGGAGGAAGGGGTAGTCAAAGGTGCGAAAGACTCATTCATTGAGGTAATGAGAATAAACACAGCATTAATTCGGCGTAGAATCCGCTCTGAGTATCTGGTAATAGAAATTCTGACGGCCGGTAAAGTTTCAAAGACTGATATCTCACTTTGTTATATCAGTAATATCGCTAATATGGATTTGGTAAATCAAATAAAGGAAAAGATAAAAAATATCAATATAGATAATATTTCAACTCCGGCATTTATCGAGGAATTTCTAATTGAAAATAAGAAGAGCTTATTTCCACAGATCATGTATTCACACCGTCCGGATCGTATCTCAGCTAATTTATCGGATGGCAGAATTGCGCTGGTGGTGGATGGTATTCCATTTGTCTATATGCTTCCATGCCAGCTTCCGATGCTAATGCAGTCACCGGAGGATTATGCAAATCATTTCATTGTAGGATCTACTTTACGATTGCTGCGCTATATTGCCATGATCTTGACTATATTTTTACCCTGCTTTTATATTGCAGCAACCACCTACCAGAATCAGATGTTACCGGTGGAATTGGCTTTATCAACTCAAGCCGCCAAGGAAAATGTACCCTTCTCCTCAGCATCAGAGGTCATCGGACTTTTAATTGTCTTTGAGATTTTAATCGAAGCAGGACTTCGTCTACCCAAAGCAGTAGGTACGGCTATGTCCATCTTAGGTGGAATTGTAGTGGGTCAATCCGCTGTTTCTGCCAATATTGTATCGCCACTTGTTGTAGTTGTGGTTTCCTTAGCAGGTATAGCAGGATTTGTTATGCCAAATCAGGATTTAAGTAGTGGGATACGTGTCATACGCTTTATTTTTGCAATTTTGGCTGCATTTGCAGGCTTTTTTGGGCTAATAGCAGGTCTAATCTTACTTTTTACTCATCTATGCAGCCTGGATAATTACGGAGTTGCTTATATGTCACCCTTTGTGGATGTGGATGAGAGCAGTTACAAGGATACAATTTTCCGTTTTCCGATTAGTTTCTTCAGAAAACGTCCGAATAAAATTTCACCTAAAAATAGAACAAAGCAAAGATAATAGGAGAATGATCTATAGATGAAAACTATATTATTAACCTCTATGAAAAAGATTGGATTTTTCCTTTTACTTCTATTATTTCCTCTCTTCTTTAGCGGTTGTACTCATGATATGAGTAGAAAAGAGATCGATGAGATCAATATGATTCTTGTACTAGGAATTGACTATGCTGATGGAGAGTATACCTTGACCGGATTATATAATTCCGGAGGAGGAGCGGATCCGGGAGAAGGCGGTGGATCTGGTAATGAAGAACTTGCAGAAGGCACGGGTAAATCAGCTTATGCAGCTCTGGAAGATTTGAAATTAAAAAATAAAAAAGAGATTACTCTTGCTCAGACCGGTTCCTTTTTAATCGGAGAAGGTGCTGCACCACGCGTTTTGGATAAGAGCATCGATTTCTTATCTAGGGATGAGACGATTAAAATGGAAGCGCTTATTTATGTCATTAAGGAGAGTTCTGCCGCTGATTTTATTCAAGGTGGTATGGAAAACAAACAGAAAATTTATGAGGATATGGGAGCAATTGAACAGAAACAGAAGGAGCTTCTTACCCGTAATGACAATTCCATGGTTAACACCTTAAATGATATGAGACAGACCTATTCCTGTGTTTTAATTCCGTATCTGATAGCGGATGAAACCGGATACGTAATCGATGGATATGCTGTATTTGATGATCTTAAGCTACATGATTATCTGAATCGTGAGACTTCAGACGGAGTTAATTTTATTCGTAATATCATGCGAAGCTATCCCATTTATCTGAATGATAATGTGGGTCTTTCTGTATCCTTTACCAAGACAAAGCTTAAGGCACATCTGGAGGAAAAACAGATTACAGTTACAGTTAAAGTCAATTTTGAGACCATGATAAAAGAGGTGGCTTCCAAGGAGGACATTTTTAAGACGGATACCTTATTGAAACTAACAGACGAGCAGAATGAATACATTCGTCAAATTATTGAAAAGGCAGTAAATTATTCGATTTCCACAGGGCTTGATATTTTGAATTTAGCAAGGGTGGTTGAAAATCAAAATGTGAAAGAATGGAAGACGGTAAAGGAAAATTGGCCGGATCTGATATCGAATATTAAATATGAATATAAGCTCGAATCCAGAATTTCAAAAAGCTTTACTCTGGGTAATGAGGAATGAGTTAATCTTACACCGTAAAAGCGGTGGAATGGAGGAGAAAATGATTTACATTTTTTCATTTATGATCATCTATACTTTAATAAGGCAAAAAGAAAAGCTGCTAAGTTGCAAAAGAAATTTAATAATATATCTTTTCCTATCGGTGATTGGAATTGCACTCGGAATTGTTTATTTGATTAATCCTTATATTCCAAGTATTTCATCCATGATGGAAAAGTATATGAAATGAGGTGAGCTGTTGAGCAAAGAAGTAACATTAAGACAAATTACCTTTATGTATGTGTTTATTTCTGTAGCAACCATTCTGCGTCAGATACCGCAGGAACTAGCTACGGGTGCCGGCAGAAGCGGATATTGGAGTCCCTTATGGTCGGTGGTGGCGACGGTACCGCTTACTGCCATAGTCATTCTGTTGATAAAAAATTTTCCCGGATTAAATTTCTATGAGATTATGGTGCAGCTTTTAGGAAAATTTTTAGCCAAAGTAATTATTCTTATTTACCTTTTTTATTTAATTATAGCATTAACTGCAAAAGTTAGCGCTTATAGTCTGACGTTACAGTTTACCTTAATGCCTAAAACAAAAGCTGATTTCTTCATGGTCGTTATGATAATTTTGGTCTACTATGCTCTAATACGAGGTATTAAAACTATTTTTCGTTTTTCGGAGTTAACCTTAAGCACCTTCTTGATTATATTGGCGATCATGTTCATTTGTGCTATTTCAAGAATACGAAGCGATTATCTGTTACCGGTGTCTACCATCCACCTAAAAAGCACCATAATATCGTCAAAATATGTAATTGCAGTTGGAGGAAATATAGTACTTGCATTATTTTTTGCAGATAAATTTGGTATCGCATTAGAGAAGAGGCATCTTAGAAAGCTATGGTTTGGTCTCTTAACCTTTACTATACTTGCGTTTATCATCACTTTATTTACCTTTGGAATCTCTGGTACAAGCCTGACGAAGGATTTACCCTTTCCCTTTTATATAACAGTTAAGAGTATTTCGTTCTTCAATATATTTGAGCGGTTTGAGGTTATTGTAACACTAATGTGCATCCTTTCTGATTTTATCTCCATCTGTATTTTTTCGATTTTAATTCTAAGGTGTTTTACCTGGTTGTTTGAATTGGAGGAATGCAATTATTTGTATACACCGCTTACAGTGGTTATATTCTACCTCACGTATTATTTAAGCAGTACACAATTTGAATTTAATTACTTGTATGAAACCGTTATTGTTAACCTTAACTTGATATTCCAATACTTGTTTCCTCTTTTATTAGCCATTCTCTGTTGGGTGAACAAAAAGAAGATAAGAAGACAATATTGAATACGAAATAATAAAGCTAGTTATTCATAGATATGAATATTAAACTCCTCATCATCATAGTCATACAGCTTATGGTTGATATAGTGTTCAGCAACAGGGTCGACAAATTGATAAATACGGGAATATTCTTTTGTCTCGGAATCTTTCACAGTTTCAGAACGGTTACGATATAGGAATTGAACCAGCTCATAGCAATTAATCCATATTTCGTTATTGCTTTCTTTTTGTGTCTCATCGAAAATAAGCTGCAAACCGAAATGAAGATGAGGAGTATTTATATTATTGGAATTTTCCGAACGACTGTAACCGGTTCTCCCAAGATAACCAATAACATCCCCACCTTGAACAATACTACCAATCTCAAGATTTTTATTAAATGGAAAATTCTTACGTAAATGAGCATAGTAATAATAACGTTTCCCATCAAAGCTTCGAATGCCAATTCTCCAGCCTCCGTATTGATTCCAACCAAGGGCTTCTACATAACCAGATTCAACGGCTATAACAGGAGTACCAATTTGACCCATCATATCATGACCTAAATGCTTGCGTTTAAAACCATAACTTCTTGAGACACCAAAATCATCAAAATCACTATAAGGATAAAACTTAGCTAAGGGTAGAAATGCCTTTAAACCATATTTCTCCTCCCAACGTTTTCCTCCGGGAGCAGTCTCATCGGCCACCTCAATTTTAAATTTTCCAACCATTCCGCCAAGTACAGCAGAATATGCTTCATAATAATATTTATAATACTTTAAATCTTTGGTAAGAGAGTCTATAGTCTCTTCCTTGCTTTTTAATTTTTCAATTACTTCATTTAAGTTTTTTTGTTTAAATTTAGAAAAATCGCCTCCATATCGACAGCCAAGATAAGCTAAGAGTTCAATCCAATTAAGTTTTACTTCTTCCGACTGAGATTGAACATCAAGTTCATAAGTAGCATCCATGGCTTCACAGGTGACATCGAAACTGACCCATTTGATAAAATCCTTTTCTACGTCATATAAAGTAGCATAGGTAGCTGCTTCGTTTTCATAGCTTTGCTTGACTTGAACGGAGGCAAAAATAGAGATAATAACTAGTTCGAATAATATAATATGTCTGGTTTTTATTCCCTTGAGCATAATGATTAACTTCCCCGAAATCATAACTTGTAATATTTTATGATTTCAAGTGGTTATCTATAACCTTTGACAACTAAGGTTTTTAGTTTATTATTCAAAAATATCTCTTAGCATTTTCTTATGGAATTTAGTGTAAATGTTTAGTGTATCCTTATTTTGGTCAAAGGTTGCAAGAATAATTTCGTTGATATCCGTAATTCCTTTCTCTTTTAATTGCTTATCAACCCACGTTTTATTTTTGCCGGTAATTTTAAGATTATCGTTTAGTATTTTACCGTCGATGATAACGTTTGGTAGGGGAGTATTCTGAACCGGATCAAGACCAAAGTCTTTCGGAATGGTAGGGCGAGTTGTGGATGAGGGTAATACACTAATTTTACCGTTTGTCTCTAAGTATACCGTATGAATTTCTTCTAAATCATAATATCCGCTAATACGGCAAGCCGATAACAACTCATCAACATCCAATTTCGCCTTTAATAGATTCTTTTCATAAATTTGTCCGTTCTGGAATAGCAAAATCGCCTGACCCTCAAAAAATCGCCTTAGTACGATAGATTTACAAGTGGAATAGGAGATTATGATTGTAGTGGAAGTGAAAATAATCATAGAGACCAAAGGTTCAATGATACTGTCCGTTGACATTACAGCCATTTCTCCGGCAATGGAGCCAAGTGCTATACTACTAATGTAGTCGAACATACTAAGCTGTGACATCTCCCTGTTTCCCATTAGTTTTGTAAATAGGAATAAAGATGCCAAAGATACAAAGGATGATATTATGATTTTAAATATTTGCATAAGGGCCTCCTGATAAATATCTGATGTTTTGCAATGCCTTGATAGCATTTGCTAAAATTACATAAATTATGATTCAATTTTTTGGTATTTGATTTGGTACTTGGTTTTTACGATAACGAAATGGCTGCTTATGTATATAGGGAAAATATTCTATTAACCGTCCTGGGATGCATCTTTGGAGTTGGTTTAGGAATCATATTACATCGATATGTTATATTAACCGTAGAAATTGATCTCGTTATGTTTGGTAGAAACATTAACCTTAGTAGTTATATTTACAGTATTCTGCTTACCTTTGTATTTTCTGCCATCGTCAACTTTGTTATGTACTTTAAACTAAAGAGAATAAATATGGTGGAGTCCCTTAAGAGTATAGAATAAGTATGGACCGTGTAACACAACGAGAAACGCAGCACAATAATGCAAATAAAGTCCGCTTAAGACAAGAAAATTTACTTATCTTAAGCGGATGATTTTATAATCGATATTAAATGTTGAAACTTTCATCATCGCTCAACGAGATTGGAATGCTCCGGATGCTCGCTAAACCATTTTACAGCATAGCTACAAGTTAGTTTAGCCTTTAAATTATTCTCCTTCAGATGAGCAACGGCTTCCTCCATTAACTTGCCTGCAATGCCTTGGCCACGCAGAGAATTATCAACGAAGGTGTGATCAATATTAACAACATTATCCTTCACCTTTGGAAAGGTTACGACTGCAACCATACGGCTGTCTTCGTCATTGAGATAGATTTTATTATGTTCATGGATAAAATTCATATAATACCTCCTGATTGATTTAAATAATTGCTGTAATAACATATGAAAATTATAACAGAAAGGAACGAATAAAGATATAGGAATAGAGACCATTTCGTTCATTAACGGATGGTCTCGCGGGTATTTGGCTATTCAAAAATATCAATAACGCTAACTGGGCAACCATCCCGTGCTTCTTTGGCACGATCTTGTGCATTCGCAGGAATATCACCTTCGATTGCCTGTGAAACATCATTCTCATTGTAACTAAAAACCTCGGGACAGACATCAATGCACAATCCGCAGCTGATGCATCCATCTTGGTCAACTGATGCTTTCATAATGATTCTCCTTTCAAATATTGGTACAATTCCTCTATAGTATGATTGACTTTAGGTTAAAATATTCATACAGTAAAAAAACAAGAAGTTTTATCTTACTTGTTGGAATTGACAGGCGAAGATCAAAAGACTAGAATTGATATTAGTGAAATATAAGGAGAAAGAATGAAATGATAGAGAAAGAATTTTGGAAACCGGGTAATATGTTATATCCAATACCGGCGGTTATGGTAAGCTGCGGAACTATGGAAAAGTCAAATATCATCACGATAGCATGGGCAGGTACGATTTGCAGCAGTCCGGCCATGGTAAGTATATCCATACGAAAAGAGCGATATTCTTATGATATCATTAAGGATAGTAAGGAATTTGTTATTAATCTGGTGAGCAAAGATTTAGTGAAAAAAGCGGATTATTGCGGCGTAAGATCCGGTAGAGAAGTGGATAAATTTAAAGAAATGAAATTGACCCCAACCCTCGGTAAAGAAGTTGGTGTTCCACTAATCGGTGAATGTCCCGTAAACATCGAATGTAAGGTGAAGGATATCATTCCCTTAGGAACCCATGATATGTTTTTGGCAGAGGTAGTAAGTGTGGCAGTAGATAAGCGTTATATGGATGAAAAGGGAAAATTCCACCTAAATAAATCCGGATTGATCGTATATTCCCACGGTGAATATTATGGTCTGGGAGAACTTATCGGAAAATTTGGTTACTCCGTAAGAAAGAAGAAGTAGGTTTTATTAATATGCATTTCTATTTTTGTGATATACAAAGAGAATAATAAAGAAAAAACATTTATTAAGAAATTCCTGAAAGAATATTATACAGTAGAAGAGGTTGTATCTGATAAAGTAATAACCGAGGATATGCTTAATAATGAGATGGATAAATATACTAATTATCTTGATGAAAAATGTTTAGAGCAGTTTGCTAGTACTCGTGGAATTTTAGCAGTTAAGGTTAAGTCTCAAAAAGATCAATTTGTATCAACGATCGATAAAATAAACATTGAATATAAAGGGAAAACTAAGGATAATGAGAAACTAGAGAAATATAGTTATAAGGTTGACCTTAAATTGATATATGAGGATGGATCATCACTAAAAACTTCAGTTGATGGTGAGATAAGAATTAAGAACACAGACAATCAACCTATCATTACATATTTCGACTACACAGCTTTAAAGTGAGATTAACGTAAAAATTTAGCTTGGAAATCAGGACTTATACCCTTGTTATGAGTTAAATCCAAATAATATATTAAAAAATATAGATGTCATAAGTTTTATGAGTGAAGTTGGGACTTTCAAAGTTGAGTCCAAATAAGCTTATTGGAACTTATGACATCTAATATTTTTCGTGCACTATAACGTATGAATTTCATCTTTCATTAGTAATAATAAGTATTTCTTGGTTTTTCCTGTGTCTCCATTGGCTCAAAAAAGTCGATTAATCGTATGGGGCCCTCTAATACTTCCCTGCCGACATAAAGACTGCGGTCAGGCCTAGTTAATATAGCCCATTTTATTAAGGCGATTGATCCGTTTCTTATCTCTAGTCCTGTAATACATCGGGGATGGACACAACTTCCATCATTAAAATATAATGGTTCGCCGATCTTTGGAAATACTGGGCGATGGGTATGGCCGCATATTAACATTTGATTATTATCCTTTGCCCATTGCATTAATCGTTTCTCTATGGTGTTCTTCTTCTCGTTATTTTTAGCAGCACTTGTCGGATCCTTCACACCGATTAACTCCAGAGGCTTCCAGAGATAACGTACCAAAAATCGGGAAAGTTTCCATAACCTATCATTTAAAACGTCACCCTGATGCCCATGGGTAAGGAATATCTGATGATTAGTATTACGGTAGTGTAATATGAGACCTTCTGTAATTTGTATTCCTGGGAATAGAGGTAAAGCCGCATCCGTACTGTCGCAGTAGAAGGAATGGCATTTTTTTTGTGTGTATTTTGCATTTCTTTTTATGATATCATGATTGCCATACATCATATACAAGCGATTTTCTTTGTAGAATAAAGACATGAGCCAATAAGCATCACTATGAGCTTCTATGACATCCTCAATGTTTCTGTTTTCCCAAAGCTCATCGCCATCTCCGACTTCTATATACGTATATCCATTATCATAGTAATAATTTAATGCAGCAAAATATAAATTCTGATTGTTAGAAAAGTTATCGCCCCAGCTGCCATTTCCTCTATGGCAGTCGCTCATGATTATGATACGGGATGTTTCATCAAAAGGTATTACCTGAGAGGTTGCAAAAACCTTGAGTAATTGTGTTGAAGCTGACAATGAATTCACTCCCTTTTGAAGCTAAGTTATTGAATATAGTTTTTAAGTTTTGTATAGGATTCAAATACCTCTTTTGATTTACCGATGGCCATAATTCGTTGATACATATCCGGTGATTCATTACGTAAAACTTCAAGTTTATCTAGAGTATCCGTATAAGCAGAGGTTAAATTTGCATATGAGGTACACCAGTACTCATTATTTCGCTGCATTATAAAATCTGTGAAGGAGGTTCTTGTTAAGGGCTGCTTCGTATGAGGTTTATCAAAACGTACCCAAACTTTGTTACCCTGTATCTTGTATTCATTATCTTTATAGCCAACGTTCTTAAGTGCTTCAACAAAAGACATAGCCATTTTTCTATCGTACAGTTCCATAATAATATCCATGGATAGGTCGGAGGGTTTTGAGAACTCACCCAATTTGAAGCCGGTTAACCACCAGTGAAAGCCGTTTCTTGTAAAGAGAATATTGCCGTTTTTGCGTAATACAAAGGACATCTTGATGCAATCTTCATCCTTCGGACAAAAATAAAAGGTACCGTTGAAGAAACCGGGAATATTTAGGTTCGGACCGGTGGTATAATAAATGCCAACCTCTCCGCCGCTATTCATGCAATATTGCCCTTTCCAAAACTCTATCAACCATCTGCGACCACCGTATTCAAAGGGGATTGGTTCGCAATCTATAATCATACTTAGCGCAGCACTTGCTTCGTCATAAAGCCTACAATACCCTAACTCTCGTTGCCATGGGTTTAAGAGCGAATAAAAGATATCCTGATATGGCTCATAGGCAAAGCCAAAGGGCTTTATTTCGGCATTTAATTCGTCTACTCGTTCCGGAATATCACCAAGGATTTTATAAACCGGTGGTATGACTTCGCGCTTGTTCTTTCTCTTGCCGGTGAGACGAAATACAATATATATGAGTGCCAGCAGGATTAACCCCAAAATAGTCAGTAGAAGAACATTTTCGGAAAGAAAAGTTACAAGTGTGAATGCTGTAGCTAAGTTAAAATTCAAAGTATATAAAATAAGCATAAATTCTACTCCTTTCATTATGTTATATATCATAATATTCGGGATATAGCGCGGTTGTTAAAGGTTAAAGAGAATATGATTTATATATTGACATATCCTTTGAAGGGCGTATAATGACGAGTGATAAACTAAAGTTTATCATGAATGTAGATTTAAGAAAGTGAGGATGAACAAATGAGTGATTGTAACAGCAATTGCAATAGCTGCAGTTCGAATTGTGCAGACAGAAAAGAAGCTAAGCAGGATTTTACCGTTCAACCACATGAATTAAGCAGTATTAAAAGAGTCATAGGCGTTGTCAGTGGTAAAGGTGGCGTAGGTAAATCTATGGTTACCTCTTTACTTGCTGTAACGATGAATAGAAAAGGTTATCATTCGGCTATCTTGGATGCGGATATTACCGGTCCCTCTATCCCAAAAGCCTTCGGATTAAAACAAAAGGCACAGGGAAATGAGACGGGAATTTTTCCTGTACAGAGTAATAGCGGGATTGACATTATGTCTATTAATCTTTTACTTGGAAACGAAACAGACCCTGTAGTATGGAGAGGTCCTATTATTGCCGGAACCGTAAAGCAGTTCTGGTCTGATGTTATTTGGAATGACGTAGACTTTATGTTTGTGGATATGCCTCCGGGAACCGGAGATGTCCCCTTAACCGTATTCCAATCCCTGCCGTTAGATGGTATCATCATTGTAACTTCACCACAGGATTTGGTATCTATGATTGTAGGTAAGGCTGTAAAAATGGCAAAAATGATGAATATACCGATTCTTGGCTTGGTAGAAAATATGTCTTATTTTGTATGTCCTGATTGTGATAAGGAATATCAGATTTTTGGAGAAAGCAAGTTAGGGGAGGTTGCCAAAACCTATGATATTAAGAATACTGCAAAATTACCTATTAATCCAAAGCTGGCAGCAGCCTGCGATAAGGGAATGATTGAATTATTCGAAGGTGATTGGCTTGATCCTATTGCTGATGTTCTACTAAAATAAGATATAGGAAATAAG
Source organism: Bacillota bacterium (assembly GCA_023389295.1). GTDB lineage: Bacteria > Bacillota > Clostridia > Lachnospirales > Lachnospiraceae > Mobilitalea. The sequence continues at coordinate 7,356 of JAEWEO010000261.1, read as the reverse complement.
GTATAAGAAGTAAGATTTAAGATATAAGAAAAAATATAAGGATTAGGAATTAGAATTTAAGATATTGGAATTAGTTAAAAAATCCATAGTAGGAGAGTACCTTACTATGGATTTTCTTATGAAACCAAAAGGACTAATTCATGGTTCATATACATTAAATGCTTCTTTTAAGCCTTTTGAATAATGAATATTATTGTCCGAGGTGACGAATATGGCATAGGTGTAGGGTAAGCTTTCAATTAATTTCAACCCCTTTTCCAGCCCAAGAACATAGCAGCTGGTGCTTAGTCCGTCACCGTCCATGGACTGCTTAGAGATAATAGTCACAGAGATAAGATTATTATCTACGGGATATCCGGTTTTTGGATTTAGTATGTGATGATACGTAATGCCTTCAACTTCAAAATAACGTTCGTAACTACCGGAGGATACAACGGAGAGATTACGAATGTCTAGTATGGCTATGGTTTCATTCTTTTCGCCAAAGGGTTTTTGAATGCCCACATGAAAAGAAGAGCCGTCCGGCTTCTCACCGACACAAAGCACGTTACCACCAAGATTTATCATAGCACTACTGACCCCATTGGATAGAAGATAATCCTTAACACGGTCTGCAATATAACCTTTGGCAATGGCTCCAAGATCTATTTGGACTCCATCTTTGTGGAATATAATGCGGTCTTCCTTTAGCTCAAGCGTTTGATAATCGACCGTATCTAATGCTGCCAAAAGGTCTTCCCTCAATGGGATTACGGGTGTTAATCTTGTAAATTTCCATAAGGAAGAAACACTACCAATGGTAATATCAAAGGTTCCATCCGATATCCTACAATAAGATAGACCATAGGAAAGAAGATCAGATAATTCCTCTGAGATGAGATACGCATTGTCCTCCATAGGAAGAAGCCGATGATTTAATTTATAAAGCTCGCTGTCTTTGTCAGTACGTGAATAAACCAGCTCATATTTCGATATCAGATCAAAACATCCGGCAAGAATGTCCTCGTCTTGTTTGTCGTATAATTGAATCGTTACTACGGTATTTAAGAGAAATTCAGATCTTGTAATAAAATCTATGGAAGAGGGATTAGAGCTGTCCTTTGCTTGCAAACGACTACAACCGGTGAGATATATGTTAAATAATAGAGTAAGTAAGACAATTCCTATGCATCTTATTGAAAATCTAAAATATGTGTGTGAGTTTACTTTATGCGGCATAATAATACTCCTGACGTTATCATAATTGAATATTAGGGATATGGAAATCTTAATCTGGAAAATAGAAGAAGAAATATTCTATCTGAGAATATTCTCCCATCTTTTAACATTTATTCAAAAAACCTCTAGACAATAGGAAGTATTATGACTGATAACTCTCTTTTTCTTGACAATTTATTAGGTAGATATTAAGATTTACCTATTGATTAAATATTGATAGTAAAGAAATTAGTCTGGAGGTAAGAATGTTAAAAAAGACGGATATTATTTTAATCGTCGCAGTTGTGATATTATGCTTTGGCTTTCTGGCGTTTTTCTATTTCTCGAAAGAGGAAGGCAGCAAGGTAATAATTACAGTCGATGGAAAAGAATATGACACATTATCATTAAAAGAAGATACGGAATATACGATAGATCTTGGTGATGGTTCGTATAATACCTTTAAAATAACCGATGGCTATGTAGATATGATTGATGCCAGCTGCCCGGATCAACTTTGTGTAAATCAGAGTGATATCCATAACAATCACGAGACTATAGTATGTCTTCCCAATCGTGTGGTGCTAGAGGTCATAGAGGCAGAAGATAGCGAAGTTGATATGTATGTGAACTAAAGAGTTCTAACTAATGGAGATAAATATGAAAACAAAACAAATAGCAACCTATGGCTTACTGGTAGCATTAGCCTTTATCCTAAGTTATATTGAATCAATGATTCCAATACCGGTTCCGGTTCCCGGAATTAAACTTGGGTTGGCAAACCTTGTTGTGATTACTGCCTTATATACCATGGGGGTAAAGCAAGCCCTATCCCTATCACTTCTACGTATTATATTGGTCGGCTTTACCTTTGGAAGTCCCTCCACCATGATATTCAGTCTGGCAGGCGGTTTACTTAGCTGGCTTATGATGACCATACTTAAGAAAACAAAAGTGTTCGGATTTGTAGGTGTTAGTGTAATTGGTGGTATATCCCATAATGTTGGACAAATTATTACTTCCATATTTATCGTGGAGAATATCAATATAATATATTATTTACCGTTTTTATTAATCTCCGGTATTATCACCGGAACGTTGATTGGCTTCTTAGGTGCAATGATTGTAAAAAGATTAAAGAATTATATATAGAGGGCAACCTTGAATCGTAAGTATAGATATGGTATGATTTTTCTAAAACAAAACAATATTTAGCCTAGGCATTTAGGATAATACTGCTCCGTTCTTGGAGACTTCACAGGACAAAGGAATGAAATAATGGCAAAATTATATTTTAAATATGGTGTTATGGGAAGCTCAAAAACTGCCCAGGCATTAATCACAAAGTTTAATTATGAAGAGCGTGGTATGAAGGTTTGGTTAATCAAACCCCAAACAGATAATAGAGATGGTGAAGGTATGATAATATCCCGCGCAGGGTTATCTGCACAGGCATATGAACTCCCTGAGTCAGAGGATGTGTATAATACTTTTACAAAGCTAAAAGAAAATGTTGATGTAATCATTGTTGATGAATGTCAATTCTTATCCGAAGAACAGGTGAATCAATTAGCGATGATAGTAATAGACTATAATGTACCGGTACTATGCTTTGGTCTTAGAGCAGATTTTCGAACTAAGATGTTTCCGGGAAGTAAACGTCTGATGGAAATTGCTGATTCCATTACTGAGATAAAAACCATTTGTTCCTGCGGTAGAAAAGCAACGGTTAATGTTAGACTTGACGAGCATGGCAGAATTATTACGGAAGGCGAACAGATCTTGATTGGCGGTAATGATAGATATACTGCCATGTGTTATCCCTGTTATATCAAAGGGCAGAAGGAGTCAGATAAGTAGTTGCCATAGAGTTTGATACTGATGGAATAAGAGTTAGTTTCAAATAATAAAATAGAAGAAAGCAACGATTTCATGTTTCAAGAAGATCAGCTACGCAGATATTTTATATTGAAAGAAAGGGATGTGATACTACTCGGTGGTATTTCACATCCCTCTCTTTACGTTTCATCACTAAATAAATGAAAAGAAGGAAGAATATTTGTCTTTGGTTTAACGCTATAAGTAACTAACTAAGAAAAGATATACGTTTTTTGTAGCTGTGGCTACATATAGTTGTTATATTATCCTATATAATAAGATCAGATACTAGGATTAAGAAAATCAATATTAGAAAATAGAGAAGATTAAGAGAATAAGGTAAGAAATTTAAGTAAGAACATGAAAACAAGACAATAAGATTGGAAAATGGGAGGAACGTAATGGTTCGTAAAATTATTAAAATTAATGAAGAACTTTGTAATGGTTGTGGTCTATGTGTAAGTGCATGCCACGAATCAGCCATCGGTTTGGTGGAGGGGAAGGCCAAATTATTAAGAGATGATTACTGTGATGGTTTGGGAAATTGTCTTCCGGTATGTCCGACGAATGCAATTTCTTTTGAAGAAAGGGAAGCGTTAGAATATAACGAAGAAGAGGTAAATCGTAATATTGCACAGAAAGAAGCTCAAAAACTTAAGGCAGAGCAAAATAAAAACCATGCACCTGCTATGGGAGGCGGATGTCCCGGTTCCAGAATGATGAGTCTTGTGAAAGAAGAAAAGAAGGAAACTGTTGCCCAGGAGTCGAACACTAAAACTCCTTCCATGCTAAGACAATGGCCGGTTCAAATACAGTTAGTACCACCGAATGCACCTTACTTTAATAATGCGAATTTATTAATAGCAGCAGATTGTACTGCTTATGCTTTTGGAGATTTCCATCAATTTATGAAGAATAAGATTACTTTAATCGGATGTCCTAAATTGGATGATGTAGATTATAGTGTAAAACTTACCCAAATCCTTAGTATGAATGAGATTAAGAGCGTGACAGTCATTCGTATGGAAGTTCCTTGCTGTGGCGGAATTGTTCACGCTGTCAAGACAGCCTTAACAAATAGTGGTCAAATGATACCTTGGAGAGTCATTACGATTGCTACGGACGGAAGCATACTGGAAGAAATCTAAACAAGATTTCATGACAAAATAGTAGCACTTTCCAGATAAAAACATAACTTTATACTACAAGAGTATAAAGGGGATAAATATGGAAGATATCAATCGTACTCATATGCCGTTAATCGGTGATATGGCTCCTCCTTTTCATGCCATAACAACCCAAGGTGAAATAAATTTTCCTCAGGACTACAGGGGAAGATGGGTTGTGTTATTTAGCCACCCAGCGGACTTTACACCGGTATGTACGACAGAATTTATGACCTTTGCATCTATGATAAATGAGTTCAGGGCACTTGGCACAGAGCTAATCGGATTATCCATTGATTCTATCTACTCGCATATTGCTTGGCTTCGTAAAATTAGAGAATTATCTTGGAAAGATATCAAGCATGTTGATGTAACATTTCCGTTAATTGCTGATATTTCCATGGAAATAGCCAAAAAATATGGTATGATGCATCCCGGATATTCAAATACACAGGCAGTACGTGCGGTGTTTGTCATTGATCCGGAGGGAAGAATCAGAGCGATTATTTACTATCCGGCGACAACGGGACGAAATATGTATGAGATAAAGAGGCTTCTTGTGGCTCTACAAAGGGCTGATTGTGAGCAGATAGCAACACCTGCAAACTGGATGCCGCAAGATGATGTAATACTTCCTGCACCAGGTACCTGTGGAGCAGCGATGGAACGTGTGGAGAGCGTAAATGAAAACCGTTATTGTCTTGATTGGTTCTTATGCTTTAAACAGTCCAATTGTGAGGAGGGGGAGAAGAGATATGAACCGGAGTTGAATCCCTACCCCTCCGCCTATCCTTCTAGGAGTAGATACCCTAACTACCGAAAATAAATAATACTAAGGCAGGGGCTGTTTGTGACAGTCCCGTTACATAGAGGCTGCATCGCTAAAAACAAGTTGAAGAGTAACGTTACGAATTCATGTACCTAGAAGTAGACCTTTTTAGAAATAACATTGAATAGTAAAAAATTCCAAGGAAAGTCTTATTGAAGATAAGGAGAAAACATGATAGAATGAGCTAATACAAGCATTACATAGAACAGAGGTTAAAATGAAACAATTTACAATGAAATTTGGTGCAAAAGCTGCCTTATTTATAGCAGCAATAATCTGGGGTATTTCTTTTCTTATCGTTAAAACTTCGGTAGATGTTATGGGGCCACATACGCTGTTGGCATTTCGTTTTACTATTGGCTGCCTACTTCTTTGCCTGATATTCTTTAAAAGATTAAAAACGTTGAATAAGCAATATATAATGATGGGGGGCTTTCTTGGAAGTTGCCTCTTTTTTGCGTATAGTTTACAAACGATAGGTATCACGGATACAACGCCGGGCAAAAATGCCTTTTTAACGGCAAATTATTGTGTTTTAGTACCCTTTATCGTTTGGATCGTTGAGAAGAAAAAACCGAATACTTATAATATATTAGCAGCTTTTATTGCTATAATTGGAATTGGGTTAGTATCACTAAATGAAGGATTATCAATCGGTATGGGAGATTCACTTACTTTGGCTAGTGGAATTTTTTACGCCATGCATATGGTTGCGGTAGCAAAATTTAGTCAGGATAAAGACCCTATATTACTTACCATTCTGCAATTTGCCTTTGCGGCTATCTATTCTTTCATTGTTACCATTTTATTTGAGGAATTACCTAGTGTATGGAGCCATCAGACCATAGCCGGAATTTTTTATCTTTCGGTATTTGCAACTGCCATAGCCTTGTTACTACAAAATATAGGACAAAAATATACAAATCCTACTTCTGCCTCTTTAATACTAAGCTTAGAATCAGTATTTAGTATATTGTTCTCCGTTATCTTTTATCATGAAGAGGTAACCTTGAAGTTGTTTATTGGCTTCCTACTAATTTTTACTGCGGTATTTATCTCGGAGACAAAATTATCGTTTCTTAAAAGTAAAAAGGAAAATAAAGAGCAGTTATCCAAAGAATGTAGAACGATAGAACAGTTAGAATAGGATTGGACTTATTTTAAGTGTTGTAACTCTTTATTTCCGGTCGTCATATGATATTGTGTAGAAATCACTTTGCACTGCATAGGCCCTATTATTTGCCAATCTACAGTACAATCTGATCAGGCGACGAAACGACAATAGTATCGTGCAGCCGGGCTGATATTCAGCAACAGGTAGCTTTTGATTCATCTCAAGAAATAGAATACAGATTAATCCGGTATTACTATTTAAAGTAGAATTGAATGCCTGTGGGACAGTAGTTTACTCTATATGTTCCACAGGCATTTTCTGTTTTCGCAAAAGCAAAGTAATCAAAGTGAACAATAAAACGGTTCACGTCTGGAAGTTTACTTGCAATAATGCGAACGCGAACGCAAACAGGAGAAACTCTTGTAATGTATTTCTTGTGGTTGTGGAACATTTTTCGCCATATGCAATGCCATTTTGGAGGTAGCAAAATGACACAGTATCAAGGATTAAGTATGAAGGAGGCAAAAGAAAGGCAGGAAAGATACGGAAAGAATGTAATTAATAAAAGGAAGCGGGAAAATTTATTAAGAAAACTTCTGCATATTTTTTCTGAACCAATCTATCTATTACTGGCATGTTCTTCGATTATTTACTTTATCTTAGGGGAACAAACAGATGGGGCGGTTATGATTGGTTTTGTTCTATTTGTGATTGGTATTGATGTTTTTCAGGATATGAGAACAGGAAACGCGCTACGTAAGCTTAGGGAAATATCAACACCAAAGATTAAGGTTATTAGAGACGGCAAAGAAATATTGATACCGGGTCAGGATCTGGTGCCCGGAGACATTATGATGATATCAGAGGGGGTTAAGGTTCCTGCCGATGCCTCATTACTGGAAGCATCGGGTCTATGCATCGATGAGAGCATACTTACCGGAGAATCTTTAGGGGTTTGGAAATATTCCAAAGACGAGTTTTATGATAAAGAGATACAAGATAAAGCTTTGGAGTATAAGGAAGAGGAATATTTTAAGAAGAATTACTGCTATGCAGGTACCCTGGTTACGCTTGGTTATGGGGTTGCAATCGTTGAAAAAATCGGAGCCGAAACCGAGTATGGAAAAATAGCGGATGAGATAGCAAGTATACCTATGAATCGTTCTCTTTTA
>JAEWEO010000233.1 GCA_023389295.1 Bacillota bacterium | reverse complement strand
TGCAATTTGTTCCAAAGATATCTTATCTTCGTAATTTTCGTTTAAATAAGTAATGATACGATTTACGGCGTAATTTTTATTATAGGTTTCGAAATTACAGCCCTTTTGTTCTGTTTTCTCAACATCTGCAATTTCCCTCATAACAAGAAGGAGCAGCTGCATCAAATGTGCCTTCAGCATAAAATACATTCCTGCTTGATCACTTTCTCTTTCGGCAATCATGGAGTAGCAATGCTTAGTAAGTTCTTGCTTAAGTTCGGCATTGGTATGGAGAATATAGCTATGATTCGACAATTCAATGGAGTTGGGTGCCATATTCTTGAAATGAAAATCAGTAAAGCCTGCGATGAATTCAATGGTGGGTTCTTTGGGATTTGTTACGATATGAGCATGCTTAACACCGGGATTACAGATTAATAAATCACCGGCCTCCACCTCGTATTCTTTATCCTCTACCAGGTATTTTGCTTTCCCGGATAAAATATATGATAATTCAGCAAAGTCATGATCATGATAAACGCCATCGTTCATCATTTTAACTTTGGAAACATAAAAAACAGTTGGATTAAAATCATTATAACTTAAATCATAATCAAAGGCCATAATCCCTCCAACGAACCGTGACTACGGTTATCATGTTGCAGCTATTGACAGTAAGGATCAAGTGAAAAAACAGAGGTATCAAGTTTGTTCTTACATATTGAAATCATTATATCATTTCTTTAGTAAATAGGTAAATAATTTTTATAGATAAAAAGTAACAGTTTTTTGTTCAAATATAAATAAATTATGTGCATTTTAATTATTGGTGAATTAATACCTATAAAATTCATGTTGATTTTACTAGGGTGAGCATTTATATTATATAATGCGTCAAAAATAGTCGGAATTTCAGCTAATGGGTATTTTTATAATATAAAACATTACTAGACTAATAATATACATTCATTTATGAGAAAAAGATACTATAATGAGATGGACTAAAAATTCTATATTAGATACCAATGGGAGATATTGATATGACAGCAATGCAGTGGTTTTATTCATTTTTAAAGAAATATCGAGGAAAGTTCATTTTTGCTTTATTTCTTACAACAATTACATGTGCGCTTGCAATTGTAAATCCTGTTATTTCAGGAATCGTGGTGGATGATATAATTAAGAAGGGTAATCGTACGATATTACCAATGATGATGATCATCCTGATTGTAACTACTTTACTTAGAGCTGTAATAAAGTACTGGTTTTTAATTATTTTTGAAAAATCTTCTCAAGATTTGTTGTATGAGATGAGAGATTATGTGTATCGAAGATTACTTGCTCAGGATTTTGGCTTTTATAATAAGAATCGTACCGGCGATTTGATGTCTCGACAAACAGGTGACATGGATGCCATAAGACATTTCGTTGCGTTTACTATCTATAACGTTTATGAGAATGCATTGTTGTTTGTGTTGGCACTGGTCATGATGTTTCTTGTAGACTGGCGATTAGCGCTCATTATGATTACTGTATTACCAATGACTGCCCTAGCAACGGTAAAACAATTAAAGGCAGTAAAGCCCGCATTTCATAACATTAGACAACGTTTTTCGAGTTTGAACACAGCAGTTCAGGAAAATGTTAGTGGTAACCGAGTAGTAAAGGCTTTTGCCAAAGAAGATTACGAGATTCAGAAGTTTGAGAAAGAAAATGACGGTTATCGGGAAGCGGAATTGAATGCGGCAAAGATCTGGAGAAAATATGTACCGATCTTTGAATTTCTAGCTAACGTACTTTCCATTATTTTATATTTAATCGGAGGCATTATGGTAATCCGTGGCAATATGTCACTCGGTAAATTAGTAACCGCAAGCGGTTATCTTTGGATGCTAAATCAGCCCCTGCGTATGGCAGGATGGTTAGCAAATGATTATCAAAGATTTGTTACCTCCGTAGAGAAGATTTATTCAACGGTTACTGCTGAACCATCAATACAAGCACCGGAGAATGCTGTTACAACGAAACGTTTTAAAGGGGATATTGTTTTTGATCATGTTAGCTATAATATGGAAGATGAAGTTATACTTAAAAATATTAGCTTCCATGTAAAGTCTGGTGAAACAATAGGAATTATCGGTGCTACCGGTTCCGGTAAATCAACTTTAATGAACCTTCTGTGTCGCTTTTATGATGTTACCTCCGGTGAGATCAAGATCGATGGTTTGAATCTAAAGGATATGGATTTATTCTCACTTCGTGATAATATCGGTATGGCGATGCAGGATGTGTTCCTGTTCTCAGACACGATTGAAGGAAATATTGCATATGGAAGACCTAATTGTAGCTTCGAGGAAGTGGAGGCAGCAGCGAAGATTGCCAATGCCCATGACTTTATTTTAAAGATGCCGGAGGGCTATGACACCATTGTAGGTGAGCGAGGAGTAGGTTTATCCGGCGGGCAAAAACAAAGAATATCTCTTGCAAGAGCCTTACTCAAGAATCCATCCATCATAATTCTTGATGATACTACCTCAGCAGTAGATATGGAGACTGAGACACAGATTCAGAATGAGCTTGGAGCTTTGAATAAAGAGCAGACCGTATTCATCATAGCTCATAGAATCTCTTCTATTAAAGATGCGGATCAGATACTAGTTCTAGATAACGGAGAGCTCATTGAATCGGGTACTCATGAGGAGCTTCTTAAAAAAGAAGGGTATTACTATACCGTATTTCATCATCAGTATGGCGATTTTGACTCATTTTCACGCAGGGAGGTGCAAAAGTAATGGCTAGAAATAAATACAACGTGGATGAAACCCTGCAAACAGAATTTAATATGACACATTTAAAAAGACTGGCTTCCTACATAAAACCCTATCGTAAAGATATGATTTTAACTATCATACTAATGACAATATCTTCGGCACTTGGTATGCTAACCCCAATTTTTTTAATGGACATTATGGATATCTATATTCCTAATAAGGATATCAAGAGTATTATTATTTTAAGTATGGTCCTTTTGATCATATACCTGATAATTTCCCTGATTCTTGCAGCAAAAACCACCATAACCTCTAGACTTGGGCAAAATATCATACATACCATACGAAGCGATATTTTTAAGCATTTGCAGGAATTACCTTTTTCCTATTATGATGACAAGCCCCATGGTAAGATCCAAGTTAGAGTTGTTAATTATGTAAATAGTTTAAGTGATCTACTAAGTAACGGTATTGTCAATACAATTACGGACTTGTTTAGCTTATTCTTTATCGTTGGCTTTATGTTTTATGTAAATGTTAGACTTACCATTATTTGTTTAATTGGCTTACCGATTTTGATGATTTTAATTTTTGTCATTAAAAGAAAGCAACGTGAGGCATGGCAGCTTTCTAGTAATAAATCCTCGAACTTAAATGCATATATTGCAGAAAGTATCAACGGTATTCGGGTTACTCAGAGCTTTACCAGAGAAAAGGAGAACATTAAAATCTTTAATACCTTAAGCGGTGATTACAGAGCAGCATGGATGAAGGCTGTAAAATACAATTTCCTTCTCTGGCCTGCGATTCAGAACATCTCTACTTGGACTAATGTTGCGGTATATGTATTAGGTATTGCATGGCTTGACCAAGGAATGAAGGGAATCACCGTGGGTGTGCTCATTGCAATGACTGGCTATATCGGCAGATTTTGGGCACCTATTAATACTTTGGCAAGCTTTTACAACTCCTTACTTACTGCCATCTCTTACCTTGAGAGAATTTTTGAAACCATTGATGAGCCCGTACTTGTTAAGGACTGCGAGGGAGCAGTACCAATGCCTCCAATTAAAGGAGAGGTTGAGTTTAAAGATGTTACCTTCAGCTATGAAGATGATATTAAGATATTAAACGGAATTAATTTTAAAACAAATATCGGTGATACCATCGCAATTGTCGGACCCACAGGTGCAGGCAAGACTACAATCATTAACCTAATCAGCAGATTTTATAATCTAGATTCCGGTGTTATTACAATTGATGGAACAGATATAAGTAAAGTAACCATCAGTTCCCTGCGTAAGCAGATGGGTGTCATGCTTCAGGATAGCTTTATTTTCTCTGGTACCATTATGGATAACATCCGTTATGGTAATATGGAGGCAACCGATGAGGAGGTAATGGAAGCTGCAAAAATTGTTTGTGCCCATGATTTTATTATGGGGCTGGAGAATGGTTATCAGACTCATGTGAATGAAAGAGGAACCAGATTATCCGTTGGACAGAGGCAATTAATCAGTTTTGCTAGAGCCTTATTAGCGGATCCTAAGATTCTAATCCTTGATGAGGCAACCTCCAGTATTGATACGGAAACAGAGATTTTATTACAAGAGGGGTTAAGTAAGCTTCTGGCAAATAGAACCTCCTTTATCATCGCTCACCGACTATCAACCATCAAAAACTCTACTGCAATTATGTATATTGATAAAGGTAAGATTCAGGAGATGGGTACACATGAAGAGTTACTAGAGTTAGAAGGAGCTTATCATGAGCTGTATTTATCGCAATATAAATTCCTTGAGAAAGAATAGTTAGTAGAAGAGTGGAGCTGTTTCAAAGCTAATCAATTAGCGGAGAAGCAGCTCCTTAATTCATGATAAGAGAATTTGCTTTTGAAATCTTCTTGTTAACATAAGATAGTCGTTATAGGCGAGCGTAGATGAAAACAAAGTAATCTAAGTGAAAATGAAACTGTTCACTTTCGAAGGTTTTTGTATATCATGGTAACGGTTGAACTAGGGGGTTAAGTTTGTTACAATATAGATACAAAAAAGGAGAGAAAGCATGGCATATAATTATGAAGCAATCGTTCCGTTTCTCTTAAATTGGTATGACTATAATGCACGAATACTTGCTTGGAGAGAAAATCCAAAGCCCTATTACGTATGGGTATCTGAGATTATGCTACAGCAGACAAGAGTTGAGGCAGTCAAAGGATATTTTGACCGATTTATCACCGAGCTTCCTGATATTTCGGCACTTGCCAAAGTAGAGGAAGAAAAACTGCTAAAGCTATGGGAAGGCTTAGGGTATTATAATAGAGTAAGAAATCTTCAGAAAGCGGCAAAACAGGTTATGAGTGAATACCACGGAGAACTTCCTGCCGATTATGAAGAATTACTAAAATTACCTGGAATTGGTACTTATACAGCAGGAGCTATCGCTTCCATCGCATATCAAATACCGGTACCCGTCGTTGATGGTAATGTTCTTCGCGTGATGAAGAGAATTGCAGGTTCTTTTGATGATATTACAAAGGAGAGAACCAAGAAGGAATTATGGGTGGATTTAAAGAATATCATGCCTGAGGATAGACCTGGAGATTTTAATCAATCCATGATGGAACTAGGAGCAACGGTATGTTTGCCAAACGGCAAGCCTCTGTGTGAGAAATGTCCCGTTATGCATCTATGCAAAGCCTTTCATGAGGATACAATCTTGCAGATACCGGTAAAACCAGAGAAAAAAGAGCGAAGAAAAGAAGAACGTACGATACTTTTAATCGAATATCAGGATAAATATGCAATTCAAAAAAGACAAAGTAAGGGACTTTTGGCAGGTCTATGGGAGCTACCGGGATTGGAACAAAAGCTTTCAAAACTTCAGATTATGGATGTTCTAAAAGAGAAGAAAATTGATAAAGCCAAATTGGAACCCTTAGGAGAAGCAAAGCATATCTTCTCCCATGTGGAGTGGCACATGACAGGATACCATATAACAATACCATCTGACACTTCTATGAAAGATGTAGATTTAGAAACCTATACTTGGGCAGATCAAGGGGAAATTAATCACAGATACAGTATACCAAATGCATTTCTTGCTTATACAAGAATAATTAAGCAAAAGAATGGCGAGTAATTTGCAAATTATTTATTGTAAAATAGGACAAATGTGCTATGATAGAAAGGTAATGCATGATTAATTTGGAGCGTGAATTTGAATGAAAAAAGGCATTTATTTTATATTATTTTTAATGGTAATCCTATTTACCGGATGTAGTAAGAAGGAGCAGATGACCAATTTTATTCCTACGCAGATTCCGAACGAGGAAGATGCAAGTGGTGAAGAAACGCAGACCGGGGAAGAAGCAACGCAAGCACCGGATACAGTACATGTTGGTAAAACAACCACCATGTATGTGAAATTAGATAAGTATGGTGGGTCTCTCAATATTAGATCCACACCCTCTACCTCTGGTGAGGCAGTAGGCTTTTTAGTACATGCGGAAGAAGTTGCGGTTATTGAGATTACTGATGGTTGGGCAAGTATACTGTATAACGATGCTATCTGCTACGTGAATGTACAGTACTTGGTAGAAACTCGTCCGGACTATTTAACACCGCCAACAAAGTCGCCGGAGCCAACGAAGGCTCCTACACCAACTCCTAGTACTACAACACCAAGTACTACAACAGAGGCACCTCCGGAGATTTAATCCCCGGTGTGGTAAGTAGTTACAAATTCAATAAATTTTCTCATTGAATCTGAGAGGAAGGCATTTTTTGCATAGGCAAAGCCTACCTCTCTTTTTTTTACGGGAGGATCTAAGGGGATTTGAAGGAGAGATTTTTCTTCTAATTCGTGCATTACAAAATTGCGAATAACACAAGCAACTCCAAGACTTGTCTTTGCAAACTCAATTAAAAGATCCATATTACCAATCTCCAGAACATGCTTAGGGTTAATATCATGTTCCTTCATATAATCATCTATGTAGGTACGGGAAAGGTTACTCTTATCTAATAGCATAATATTAGCACTAGAGAAGATATCATAGCTATTTTCGCGAAGCTTTAAATTGCTTAAGTAGGAGCTTGTTGCCACAAAGATATCTTCTACCTCACCAAGAGAATGAAAATGATAATCCTGCATATTGACTGGCTTTGCAACCAAACCAATATCTAAGGTACCGTTTTCCAACTGCTTTAATGTATGGAGAGAAGATTGATTTTCAATGGTAATTTTAATGTGGGGATGTTCTTGTACAAAACTATTTAAATAAGGAAGAAGCATATACTTACATAGGGTGGTGCTGGCACCAATGCGAAGCTGTCCCAGACCAAGCTCATGAATTCGTTTTAAACTTTCCTCACCTTTTTGTAGGGTATCAAATGCGCTTTTGGTATATTCATATAGAAGTTTTCCTTCCTCTGTGAGTTTAACACCACGTGAGCTTCGAATAAAAAGTATTGTATTTAAGTTTTCCTCCAAACCTTGTATGGCTTTACTAACTGCTGGTTGACTGATATAAAGTGATTTTGCTGCATGGGATATATTGCCCGTTTTTGCAACGCAATTAAAAATATGATAATAAGATAGATTCTCCTCCATAAGAAACACTCCTTTGTGTTTTATTACTACAAGTTATAACAAACATTAATATTATGTATTTTAATTATACCAAACATTGTGCTAGAATGGCAATAGAAATAATTAGTCGGGAGGATTTAACCAATGAACAAAAACATAGCTGTTATAGGGGGAGATGGTATCGGACCTGAGGTCACACGGGAAGCAAGAAAGATACTTGACAAAGTGGGACTTATATTTGGACATCAATTTGAATATACGGAAATTCTAATGGGTGGTGTTTCAATTGATGCAACAGGTGTACCCCTTACAGAGGAAGCTTTGGATGTTGCAAGAAAAAGTGACTCCGTACTACTTGGAGCAGTAGGGGGAAATGTAGGGCAAAGCAATTGGTACAGTCTTCCACCACAGTTAAGACCGGAAGCGGGACTGCTCGCACTTCGAAAAGGATTAGGTCTCTTTGCAAACCTGCGTCCTGCAATCTTATTTGAGGAGCTCAAAGGTGCTTGTCCTTTAAAAGACGAAATCATTGGAAACGGCTTTGATTTTGTAGTTGTAAGAGAACTAACGGGCGGACTTTATTTTGGTGAACGAAATACAGAAGAAAAGAATGGAGTACGAACCGCAACGGATACTTTGGTATATGATGAAAATGAGATAAGAAGAATAGCAAGATGTGCGTTTGATATTGCTATGAAGCGTAGAAAAAAGGTCTGTAGTGTAGATAAAGCGAATGTATTAGATTCTTCTAGACTTTGGAGACAGGTGACCAAAGAGGTTGCGAAGGAATATCCTGAGGTAGAGTTAAGTGATATGCTGGTAGATAATTGTGCTATGCAGTTGGTAAAGGACCCAAAACAGTTTGATGTTATTCTGACGGAGAACATGTTTGGTGACATCTTGTCAGACGAAGCAAGCCAGATCACCGGCTCCATCGGTATGTTATCGTCTGCAAGTCTTGGTGACACCAAGCTGGGACTCTATGAACCCAGTCATGGTTCAGCGCCGGATATAGCAGGGCAGAATAAAGCAAATCCCATTGCAACCATTCTATCGGCTGCTATGATGCTACGCTTTTCCTTTGATCTAGAAGAGGAAGCCGACCTTGTTGAGACAGCGGTTCAAGCAGTGTTAAAGAAGAACTATAGAACAGTTGATATTATGTCGGAGGGAATGACTCTAGTCGGAACCAAAGAAATGGGAGATTTGATTGCTCTAGAAATTGAAAGGGGGATATAAGGTATGGGAATGACAATGACGCAGAAGATATTGGCTGCTCACGCCGGTCTTTTAAATGTAAAAGCAGGACAATTGATTGAAGCGGATTTAGATATGGTACTTGGTAATGATGTAACTGCACCGGTAGCCATTCGCGAAATGGAAAAATTAAAGACAAAAAAGGTGTTTGATAAAGATAAAATCGCTTTGGTACCGGATCATTTTACTCCGAATAAGGATATTAAGTCTGCTGAGCATTGTAAATGTATGAGAGAGTTTGCTATGGATCAGGAAATTACCAACTATTTTGAAATTGGAGAAATGGGAATTGAGCATGCTCTACTACCGGAAAAAGGGTTGGTGGTTGCCGGTGATGTGGTGATAGGTGCTGATTCACATACCTGTACCTATGGAGCCTTAGGAGCATTTTCTACGGGAGTTGGCAGTACGGATATGGCAGCAGGTATGGCTACGGGAAAAGCTTGGTTTAAGGTACCCTCTGCGTTAAAATTTGTTTTGACAGGAACTTTGCCTAAATGGGTTAGTGGTAAGGATGTTATTTTGCATATCATCGGTATGATTGGAGTAGATGGTGCTCTTTATAAATCCATGGAGTTTGTTGGAGAGGGAGTTCATAGCTTGACGATGGATGACCGTTTTACCATATCCAATATGGCAATTGAAGCAGGAGCAAAGAACGGTATTTTTCCTGTAGACGATCGTACGATTGCATATATGGAGGAACATTCAAAGAAATTATATAAGATTTATGAAGCGGATGAAGATGCTGAATATGATGAGGTATATGAGATAGATTTATCCAAGTTAAAGCCTACAGTAGCTTTTCCTCATCTACCCGAGAATACTAGAACCATCGATGAAGTTGGCGATGTTAAAATTGATCAGGTTGTCATTGGTTCATGTACCAATGGACGTCTTGAGGATCTTAGAATTGCAGCAAAGGTATTAGAGGGTAGAAAAGTAGCAAAGGGAATGAGAGTGATTATTTTCCCGGCTACCCAGAAAATCTATCTTGATGCAATGGAGGAGGGTCTTTTAGCAACCTTTATTAAGGCCGGAGCTGTAGTGAGTACACCAACTTGTGGCCCCTGTCTTGGTGGACATATGGGAATACTGGCAGCCGGTGAAAGAGCTGTTGCAACAACCAATCGTAATTTTGTCGGTAGAATGGGGCATGTAGAGTCAGAAGTATATCTGGCTAGTCCCGCAGTAGCTGCTGCAAGCGCAGTAACAGGGAAAATAACTGGGCCTAGTGAACTGGGATTATAGTAATTCAAGTACAAATAATAATGCCTTGTACACGGCAAAAGGGAGGACAATATGAAAGCATATGGAACTGTACATAAATACGGTGATAATGTTGATACGGATGTAATCATACCGGCAAGGTACTTAAATACCTCCGATCCAAAGGAGCTTGCAACAAAGTGTATGATTGACATTGATAAAGAGTTTGTAGATCGTGTAAAAGTGGGAGATATTATGGTGGCGAATAAGAATTTTGGATGTGGTTCTTCCAGAGAGCATGCTCCAATCGCAATCAAAGCAGCAGGAATTAGTTGCGTGATTGCTGAGACCTTTGCTAGAATATTCTATCGCAATGCCATCAATATTGGTCTTCCTATCATTGAATGCCCGGAGGCTGCAAAGGAAATTGAAGCAGGAGATCAGGTGGAAATTGATTTTGATAGCGGAATAATCTATGACAAAACAAAGGGTACGAAGTATCAAGGTCAGGCATTTCCTGAATTTATGCAAAAGATCATTAAGGCAGAGGGCCTCATTAATTACATTAACAGTCAACAAAACTAAAAAATAGCTTTCAAAAAGTCTTTCTGTTATACTAAGAACAATGGTATAGCAGAAAGACTTTTTGTCATCCATGTAACCAATTGCTATTTTAATCGTGTATAAAGATAAGAATAGTAAATTGCAAATAATTTCGCAATTATAGAAGGAGATGACGATCATGGAAGATTCTAGTATTATTGCCCTGTATTATGAACGAAATGAAGCGGCTATTAGCGAAACGGATAAGAAGTATGGTGCCTATTGCACGAGGATAGCTTTTAATATATTGAGTAGTAATGAGGATGCCAAAGAGTGCGTGAATGATACCTATTTACATACCTGGAATTCAATTCCTCCAAATCAGCCATCCATGCTTAGGACCTATCTAGGTAAGATATGCAGGAATATCTCGCTTGATCTTCTAAAAAGGTATAAGGCAAAGAAACGTGGGGGAAATGAGATTACTTTAGTATTTTCAGAATTGGAAAATTGCATCGCCTCTTCGGAAAGTGTGATTGAAACGTTACAGGAAGAATTGCTGGCAAAGCAAATCAGTAATTTTCTAAGAAATTGTTCCAAGGAAAATAGATTGATATTTGTACGACGATATTTTTATACGGATTCAATAAAGCAAATATCAACGCGCTATGGGATTAGTGAAAGTAAGGTTAAGACCTCACTTTTTCGCACAAGAAATGCTTTACGCAACTATTTGCAGAAAGAGGGGGTGATTCTGTGATTGGAGAAAAGCTTTATAAAATAATTGGGAACATTGATGATGATATTATTCAGGAAGCGGAAGAGGAACTGTTGCCAAAAAAGAATCAAATAAAAATATTGGTACGGAGTATATCTGCGGCAGCCTGCATATTTTTAATCCTAGGAATCGGAGTATGGTATGTTGGCAACCATCTTGGGGGAAAGTCAGGTATGGGTGGAAATGGACATCAGGACGGTAGTATCTTTATGAATTATGCCGGACCCATCTTTCCAATGAATATTTTGGAGGATTCAAGCAGTATTACTGCCGAGAGAAATACGCATTTTGATTTTTCAAAAGATGAGGATGAGTATTATGCGGATCGACTTACAGTAACAGATAGCTATGTACTTACCAACAATAGTACACAGGAGAAAAATTATACGATCGCTTATCCCTTCGTATCCAGTCTGGAAGACAGCAATACACTTACACCAACCTTAAAATCATCCATAGAATTACAAAAGGAAACACTATTGTTCGGTGATTATGCAGGAGGCTTTACCGCAGCATATGGTGATACCGACCAGTCAGAATCCTTGAATCTCCGGGATATGGCCTCCTGGGAGGACTACAAAAAGCTTCTGGAGGATGGAGAATATCTTGATACTGCCCAAAAGGAACTAAATTTATTAGATAAACAAGTCACAGTATATACTTTTTACGATGTGTCATACCCCAAAGATTTCGATGCGGCTACCCTTGCGATTTCATTTACTTTACCGAAGGATTCCGTAATGCTTACCTATGGTATGAATGGTGGTGAGTATGATGAGGAGCGTAACTTCTACCGCTCTAGCTATTTTACCAATCAGCGGGAGCAGAATCAGCGCATTATTATCATAGGGGAAGCTCCAGCAGAGTATAGCGTTAAGGGTTATGAAAACGGGGCTTGTGAAAAGGAGATAGAAACGATCAAAGGGAAGGTAAAGAGTGAGACATTATTACTCTCTGAGGTCATTAAGCAATGTATTTTGGATTATAAGAATAGTTATGATAATCCGGAAGGATATTCTGAGCTGCTTACCGAGGAACACGATTACCGAGCACTTATATCAATGCTAAATTATACAGTACTGGGTGAAGAACCAAAAGAACGTTACAGCGCGATGAGGCTGGATGACCTAATTAGTGAGGCCTTTTCTGTGAAGAGAGTTATGTATCTAACGGCCGAAATCACCATACCGGCAGGTAAATCAGTAGAGATATCGGCGACTTTTCGTAAGGAAGCAAGTTATGACTATGGGTGTATAGCAACGGAGGAAAGTCGGGGCGTGCTTGGCTATGATCTACTTACGAAGCTGGGTAGTAATTTGAATATAATCAATCACTTAGCAAGTATAGAATTACCGTACAACTATACCATAGTAAGGCAGAACTTCGGCTTTGATATGGCAAATGATATTACTCAGGTGCCATTAGATCAGCAGATACAGCGCTACTATTTGGAAATTAAGAAAACGGAGTAAGTAACATAATACAAACCATCGTCATAATTTGAAATAGAACTTCTTATAGGCGATGGTAATCGATATGAATGGGACAATACGATATACAATAAGGCCATATGATACCATATGGATGCTGGCTCAGATATTTAATACTACTGTTGATTCAATCATGGAGTTAAATCCAGGAATAGACCCGAGAAATCTTCACATAGGACAGGTAATTACGATTAGACCTGGACAACAATATTATCCATCCTTTCCAGAAAATGAAGAGAATGAAGAATTAGGTCAGAATTTGGATGAACTGATAAACTATTTCCGTATGCTATGGGTACAGCATGTTTATTGGACCAGAATGGCAGTCATGGGAATAATTTATGATTTACCGGAAAAGGATCAGATTATAAAGAGACTACTACGTAACCCTGTTGACTTTGCGAATGCCCTTCGTCCTTTCTTTGGTGAAGAAGCTGCAAAAGAATTTCAAGATCTATTAACTGCACATCTTACGATCGCAGCAGAACTTGTAACGGCTGCAAAAGAGGGAAATAATGAAGCTGTTACGGATGCGGATCGTAGATGGCATGAGAATGCCGAAGAAATCGCCGTATTACTTGGTAACATTAATCCGGATTGGAGTGTGGATGATTGGAGTGCAATGCTAGAGGAGCATCTGAAGCTTCTTAGCGATAATATAGCAGAAATGTTAGCAGGTAATTACGAAGAAAGTATCAAACAATTTGATGACATCGAAATGCAGGCTATAGAAATGGCAGATGTTATGGCAGAAGGAATTGCCATGCTATATCAGGATTAATTAATAAAATTTTATTAAAATGAATTTTTCTCATATACCTTACAAACAATAGATATGTAACAAAATAAGTTTGGAGGTAATAGTATGGCAAAAAAAATGGATAAACCCAATGAAGGAATTAGTTGCGTAGTTAATACTTGTGAATATTACATGAACGGAGATCATTGCTCTGCAGAAAAAATTCAAGTAGAACCGAGAAATGCAAAAGGTTCAGACCAAACGGATTGCGCTACTTTTACTGCAAAGGATAAGACTTATTAATCAGAAATTTATAGCTAAAAATAAGGCGGCCGTATGAATTTACAGCTGCCTTGTTTTATTAAGAAAATTAAAATTCAAATATGTGAATGGTGCCATCCTTGTTTAGCTTTAATAATAGTGTTGCTAAAATTGGAAGAATGAATAAACCAAGTACACCCA
>JAEWEO010000223.1 GCA_023389295.1 Bacillota bacterium | reverse complement strand
AAATAAAACCAATCGTTGCAATAACGAAAAACGAAAACGAATCACTGGCCATTGAAGAAGGGCTTCAACTTATTCAGTTTTCTACCATGATATCACCTGAAGATGTGGTAGTTATAACACCTAACTGTGTCTCCCAAGCCACACCTTATAGTGGCAGAGTTGTAGGACCTGATAGTTTACAAACCATTATAAGACTAGTAAAGCGTTGTAATCCTAAAAGAATTGTCGTTGCAACTGGTCCTGGTGATGAGGATGTTAGTAGTCTGATGGAACAAGTAGGATTTGCAAGTATTATCAAAGAAGAAAAAGTTGAATTTATAAATCTTAACCAAGGCCCATTTATTAGTATCGATATCAATCATCCTTGTCCTTCCAGACTATGCTTAAATCAACTATTTAATGAAATGACCTTCCTCATCTCCTTTACACAGCTTAAAATTCATGAAGAAGCTACCATTTCGGCTGCGATTAAGAATATTGCTTTGGGTTGGCCAGCCGGGGATGAGCAAGGTTATCCCAAAAAAAATCTTGGTATTCATAATGATTTGCATGAATTTATCGCTGCTTTGTTTGAGAAGTTCACAATTGATGTTTCCATTGTCAGCGCAAGCCCTGCTATGATTGGCACTGGTCCACATAAAGGAACTGCTATTCATACCGGAATGGTTTTATGTGGTACAGATCCTGTAAGCACCGATGTCGTTGGTGCAAGATTACTTGGTTTTAAACCACAAGCGGTACATTATCTTCATAAAATAATTAAAAAGGGACTTGGACAAAGTACTTTTGATTCGAAATCAAACAAAGGAATCATTTTTCCTGGAATATCAATCGAAAAAGCAGAAGAAGAATTTAGCGGTGAGGCTTATAAAAAAGAGTTTGCGGTAGACTCTGATCGAGAGGATTCCTAATCACTACTCTTGAACTTGTTTAATAAAGTCTGGGTATTTAAGTCTGCGACTATTGATTAATAGGATCTTGGAGTAGGCAGGTAAACTGTCAGTTCATGCAAATAAAATTATGGATATCAAGACTTATCTAATGCCATTAAAAAAGGGCTGTCCCACAGGAATACATCAAATATTAAAGCTATCATAATATCCGATATATTCCTTAGGGCCAGCCCTTTTCTAAATTTATTATAGTCTAGCTTTTGAATTATTCCATGGACTGACTTAACATCCAGCATGCTTTACTATAGTTTTCTATAACTTCATCAATCTTAACATTGTTTCTATGTTGATAATCAATCATCATCTCACTATTTTTCATATTACTATAAGTGAATTCGAATAATTGTTTATAATTCCTATCTAATAACAACAATAAAAAATAGCCCCACTCTTAGCATGGGACCATTCTAGAGCGGAGCGGGTGGGATTCGAACCCACGAGCCCCGTTAGGGACTACCTGATTTCGAGTCAGGGCCGTTATGACCACTTCGATACCGCTCCAAATATATCATTAACTATGACCCTTGGAGGCAATCACTATAACACCAAAGATCAAAGATAATACCAAATTTATTCTATTTCCTTTATTTCTTACTAAAAGTTATGATAAATAATTCAACACCGATTTTTTCTACCATTCTGCCGGTTTTAATCTGCTCCTCAATATCTACACTAAACTCAAGGGCTTCCTTTAGTTGTTTTGTACCAAAGTTCCTAGCCTGGCTCAGATATTTGCTAACCGCAAAGGGAGGGACGCCTACCTTCTCACTTATTGCCGGTGAGCCAAAACCAAGTGCCTGTAGGTTTTTAGCTTGAAGCAATATATTAAAGTGTCTGGTAATTAAGAACAGAATGGACATAGGCTTTTCTCTAACCGATAGAAGATCATAATATAGATCAAGCGCTTTATTTGGCTGTTTTGTGCCAATGGCATCAATCATTAAAAAGATCTTCCCGGACACTTGAGCAGTTACAACCTCATCAATATCTTTATTTGTAACAACCTCTCGTCCCATGCAATAATTTACGAGTTTTTCAACCTCATTACAAATGTTGGTCATATCAGTTCCGGTACGTTCCAGCAAATATAGAATATTTCCTTCTGTTATCTTCTTTCCTTCTTGCTCTAAAAGTGAAGCAACAAAAAGCTTTAAATTTCGCTCGTCCAGCCCATTCATTTCTGAAATAGTGCCGTTATCCTTCAAGAATTTATAAAGCTTATTCCGTTTGTCCACTTCCGTTTCCACAAAGATAATAACGGTACTCTCCGGAAGTCCTTTTATAAGATCACTCAGCTCGCTTTGGTTCTTAAAAAAATTACTGTTTTCGATAATAATTAATCGTTTTTCACTAAAAAACGGTAAGGTTTGAGCAACATCAGCTACTTTTCTTGGTTCTATTCCATTTCCTTCAAAATAACTGTAATTCATATCGCTGTCATCGGGTAGAATGGCGTTTCTTAATTTATCCCGATATAATTTTTTAAGATATTCTTCGCTTCCATACAATAGATAGAACTGTTTGAAGCTACCCGATTTAATATGCTCTTTGATTACCTTCATAATAATATTACTCCTGTTTCATCAGAACATTATCTATTCTACCTAATTCATATGTAAAATGCAAGTACAAAAAATCAATCTATGATTCCAAAATCACTAAAAGGTATGATACGTAAAAAAGCACGACCACCAATATTTTCCTTTTTCACATTGCCTACTTCTTCTGCACGACTGTCCTTACTGATACTTCGATTATCACCAAGTACAAAATATTCATCTTCTGCCAATTTGATCGGTTCTGCAGCTCTACCCGGATCACTAATCGGATCTTTGCCATAGTTCTCTTCCAATCGTTCACCGTTAATGTAAATATCACTTCCTATAATCTGGACGGTTTCTCCCGGAAGGCCAATAATTCGCTTCACGTAATATTCTTCGTGATCCCTTCCATAGGGATAGAATACGATGATATCAAAGCGTTTCAAAGCATCAAAACGATAAGATAACTTCTCAACAAATAACTGATCATCATCATGCAATGTATTTTCCATAGAAGAACCATCAACGATAGTCCGCTGCAGCACATAATTCGGTAATAAATAGACACATACAAAGATAAAAAGTGCATAGAAAATTAAATCAAAGATAATTCCCTTTGCATTACTCTTTTTCAAAGACGTGGATTCTTCCTTTTGTGTTTCTTCATAGGGCTCCTCATGTTCAAATTGCAGATCCTCGGATAATCCTTGGTTCATCTCCTGTATAGTATCATTTCTTATTGCTTCCGTCTCTGTCCTAACCTCATCCTCCGGCTTAAACGTCATGTATAACTTCCTTTCCAATCCAAACCTATACGTAACCGTAACACGATAAAGCACTTTCATATTTCATTATATGAAAGTGCTGATGAACATGTTAGCTATTTATAAGTGATTAAGCCTGTTGGCCGTTTTGATCTTCTTTATTATCATCATCACTCACTATTTTAACTTTGGATCGATTTAACTCTTCCACCGCGATGGATAATGGCTTGGGATAAGTAACATCTACTAAGGCAGGGGAACCATCAATAATTTGTCTGGCACGTCTTGCTGTAGCTATAACGATGGAATATCTGCTGTTAACTACCGGTTGTTCTCCCGGTTCTACCTCGCTGTTTACTACTTTCATTAAGTCTGTATATGATGGATGCAACATAATTTATTTCTCCTTCCTTAAGATACAATATCATTCTTTATTTCTTTTCATTTAATCGATGGATACTGATTCTTGGCTTTCTGATATTTCTTTTTGGTTCACTCTTCCTGCAATAGTCTCCGGTAATAAGGAGGATAATATCAAATGACCACTTTCCGTAACGATAACTGCCTTCGTTCTTCTTCCACAGGTAGCATCAATTGCCATTCCCAAATCCTTAGCTGCCTGCACCATTCTTTTAATTGGCGCCGCTTCCGGACTAATGATACTGATTATTTTACTCGAGTTTACCACATTACCAAAGCCGACATTCACTAACTTATTCAAAGTTATTCCTCATTTCTTCAGCTTCTATTCGATATTTTGAATTTGTTCTCTAACTTTTTCTATTTCTGTCTTTAAATCAATTGCCTTATTGGTAATTTCTAAGTCACTAGCCTTGGAAAGAATGGTATTTGCTTCCCGATTCATTTCCTGTGCTATGAAATCAAGTTTTCTACCAACGTTGTCACTATCATTTAAGGTATCCTTCATATTGAGGATATGACTCTTAAGACGAACGGTTTCTTCATCCACACAGATTTTATCAGCAAATACCGTAACCTCGGTAACTAAGATGCTTTCTTCTACCTTTGTATCACCTAGTAGTTCTGCCACCTTAGCATGAAGCTTGTTTCGATATTCTGTAACAATATCAGGTGATCTTGTCTCAATAAAGTCTACTAGCCTAAGCATCTGATCCAGCTTCGCAATGATATCCTCTTTTAAGCGTTCACCTTCTATAATACGAGTCTCTACAAACCGGCTTGCCGCAGTCTTAACCGCTTCTTCTACAAGTTCCCACAGTTCTTTCTCATCAATGGTCTGTTCTTCTAGTGTAAATACCTCGGGATATCTTGATAATGCAGATACGCGGATATCATTCTCAATACCGAAATCTTTACTCATTTTCTCCAAGTTGTTATAATACTCCTTGGCTAATTCAGCATTGTACTTTACACATACATTGTTTTCCGTATAATCCTCGTATGTAATATAGATATCTATCTTACCTCTACCAATGTATTGTTTTAAAACATTACGAATTCCGGCTTCGAAGAAGCTTAACTTCTTCGGCATCTTAATTGAAATGTCACAGTATCTATGATTAACTGCTTTCATTTCAACGGTAATCTTGCGTTCCACCTGGGCTATCTCGCACCGGCCAAAGCCTGTCATACTCTTCAACATAGGTACACACTCTTTCATTTATGTAATCATGGCGGACAAAGCCACCATAATTAACTATTATTATATTCAATCAGTTTATTATAATAGAAATTGCAAAACAAGTCAAGTAAGCTGAGATTTTTTTATGAGACAAGTAAAGTGGTATAACCTAGTAGAAGCAAGAAATACTCCAAGTTTGCAGCTTCATCCAGATTCACGGATTTACCTACCCAAACTGCAAACCATTTTTCCTTTTTCACGATGTTCGCATAAAACCCCTCACAAATTAGCTTCATTTGTTGCTCCAATGCATCATCATATTTTCTAAATGCGCCTACTTGGATGTAAAATGTACTGTTATCAATATTCTTATGACTACTAATACATTGGCTACAGCTGCTGTTATTGCTAGTAGCGACTTCTTCTGTCGATGCTTTTATGTTCCTCGAAAAATTTGATGCTACAACTGCTTCTTGTTCCTTATCTTTTAAGGTTTTTTCAATACCGGTCGCAATTGCTCTCGCGATAGATTCAAAATTTTTATCAAAATAAGTATTTTCTTCATCTGATTCCATAAAACCAATTCCCAACATAACGGCGGGCATTGTCGTAGATGTTAAGACTGGAACGTGCGTCCTTATAATCGTATTATAATAACTGTACCCTACCTTGGCTAATTCATTTCTGATATTCTCTACTGCCTTCGCACTTATTTCCGATTCTTCTGCAACAGCAAAGCTTAGATTATGGCCCAGGGTACCATTTCCATATAAGTGATGCAAGGAGATTAACAAATCTCCTCCCGTACTATTTGCAAATGCCACTCGGTCCAGCTGAGACATACCAACATCCGTCATTCTGGTGTAGGCTACTTCGAATCCATCTTCTGAAAGTAACGTTCCTACTCGCAAAGCTAGCTTTAATACATCATCCTTTTCATAACGATCTCCATATACTTCTCCCGGGTCATAACCACCATGCCCCGCATCTATAATAACTTTTGCCATACCCCATCATTCACCAACATTATGCCTTCTTTCCATTATATGTGTATCGTTTGGAATGTTTCACTTACAAAATCTAATCAAACCTTAATTTGAAATGTATCCACTTCCATCTTATAATGAAACTGTATCCTATCATTTATTTTTTAGGAAAGAGGCGAATCATATGTTATTTTGGAACAGAATTGAAATTTATTGCGGTTTCTCTTTCAAAGAATTTTCCGAACTTCGTAATTCACTGGCAAATGCAGGTATTCGCTATGACGATAAAATAGTTCCTCTTAATTCCTCTCGTGCCAGAATAGGTTCTATGGGACAGAACTCGCAATATGACAAACAGTATTATCTATATGTACATCAGAAGGATTACCACCATGCAATGCACTTAACCTCTAACCGGAATGCACATGCGTGATATTACAACCATTTGACTTTACTTTTGCATGGTACCATATTGTAGAAATAAATAACTTTGTATTAACTTTTAAAAAGCTGAAACAACTACCCATTACTTTTTCTCACAAGTAATCGTTTTTGTTTCAGCTTTTTTATTAATATAAAACGTTCGCTATGGGTGAGCGTCGTTATTTATGACAAGTGTATAAGCAAATTAATACATTATTCTCCTAATGCTTGCTTCAAATCCTCAATAATATCATCAATATGTTCGGTTCCTATGGATAAACGGATCGTATTAGGCTTAATACCGGAGGCTAATAGCTCCTCTTCATTCATCTGAGAATGTGTGGTACTTGCAGGATGAATTACCAAGGATTTTACATCTGCTACATTGGCTAACAGGGAGAAAATCTGAAGTCGATCTATGAATTCTTTGGCAACACTTGCATCACCCTTAATTTCAAAGGTAAAGATAGAACCTCCACCCCTAGGGAAATAAGATTGATAAAGCTCATGGTATTCATTAGCAGGCAAAGAAGGGTGATTTACTTTTTCCACCTTAGGATGGTTGTTTAAATATTCCACTACCTTAAGTGTATTATAAATATGTCGTTCAACTCTTAGTGATAAGGTTTCTAGTCCTTGTAAAAATAAGAAGGAATGGAAGGGACTAATGGTGGATCCCGTATCCCTCATCAGAGTAACACGAATCTTTGTAACGTAAGCCGCAGCACCTACTGCCTTCGTAAATTGTACTCCATGGTAGCTGTCGTTTGGTTCGGTTAAGGAGGGGAACTTACCAGAACCTTCCCAATCAAACTTGCCGCTATCAATAATTACACCACCGATGGTTGTTCCATGACCACCAATAAATTTTGTAGCCGAATGAACAACAATATCAGCACCATATTCAATAGGGCGAAGAAGGTATGGTGTAGCAAAGGTATTGTCAATGATTAAAGGAATTTTGTTCTTATGTGCAATTTCAGCCACTTTTGCTATATCAATTACATTACAATTAGGATTGCCAAGACTTTCGATAAAAATTGCTTTGGTATTAGCTTTGATGGCTTTTTCAAAGTTACTTAAATCATCAGGATCAACAAAAGTTGTTGTAATACCATAATCTAATAACGTGTGCGCAAATAAATTATATGTACCACCATAGATCGTCTGAGCAGAAACAATATGATCTCCTGCATGTGCAATATTTAGGATAGCATATGTAACAGCTGCTGCTCCTGAGGAAGTAGCAAGTGCTGCTACGCCACCTTCTAATGCTGCAATTCGTTGTTCAAATACATCGGAGGTCGGATTCATTAATCTGGTATATATGTTACCGCCTTCACTTAAATTAAATCTTCTCTCCGCCTGAGCGCAGTTATCAAACACATAAGAAGTCGTCTGATAGATCGGAACACTACGTGCGCCGGTAGCACTATCCGGATTTTCTTGTCCTGCGTGCAGCTGTAAGGTTTCAAAACGTAAATTCTTTTCATTTGCCATAGTTGACCCTCCGTTTTCATTATCAAATTTCATAGCCTAGTTTACATATCTCATTACTATGTTATATGAATTGTAACAATAATATCTTGTTTGCCTTGATTTGTCAATACTCTAATCACAATATTTATAGAGGAAAAGGAAAGCCCACCTTTGCGACTGGATTGTCGCCTAAGCAGGCTTTTTAATTCGTTTGATTATTTATATAGAAAAATCATAAGCTGCCAAATTAAAATGTTTATCTACCAGATCTTGAAGCGTAATTCGGTCTACAACTGAAGTAATTGCCAAATAGAGTTCTACCCAGACATCTCTTGTAACGCAACCGCTTCTTCGGGTACACTCCTCGCTATTCTCATCCAAGCAATCAACCGGAGCTAAACTGCCCTCTGTAAGACGAAGTATCATGCCTACTGTATATTCCTCAGGTTCTTTTGCTAATCGGTATCCCCCCTGAGAACCACGTACACTCTTCACGTATCCGGCACGATTTAAAAGAGAGATGATCTGTTCCAGATATTTCTCTGAAATCTCCTGCCTTGCAGCGATACTTTTGATGGTGATATACTCGCCTGTATTATTTAGAGCTAAATCCAGCATAAGTCGTAAGGCGTATCTTCCTTTTGTCGATATTTTCATGACAAAGCCTCCTTTGTATCCTAAAATAGGATTATTGATACTATATTATCATAGGACGAAACCAAATTCAATCTTCCCTTTTCTGATTTCTCCTTTTTCTTAGTTTAACAACCTCATACCAAAATACGGACACAAATGAGGTAACAATCGTTAATACGGTTAATGGAATGGATAATGTTTCAAATTCCAATACCTCATGAAATGGAGTATAAATCATTACAAACAGTCCAAGTAAAGTAAATAGATTTACCAGCCAAATACCTTTATCCCATTTCATTTTCTTAATGGTTAGTAGTATTGATTCCGTTTCAGAGCAGTTGACCAACACTAAAAATATATTTGCAAGGATCAATACAATAAATCCCGCTGTTCTTGCAACTTGAGCCGGATAGGAGAAGAATAGTAGGCTAAGATACAATCCAAAGGAGGCAAAAAACAGAATGCTTCCCTGTAATATACTTTTTTTAAGCCTTCCTTTTGTAAGCAGTAATTCCTGTGGACTTCTTGGTAGCTGTTTCATAATATTATCTTCACAGGGTTGCCGTTCTAATGCCACACTACAAGTCGGATCCATAACCAGTTCTAATAAAATAATATGCAAGGGAAGAAGCATCAACTTACCGGGACCAATTCCTAACATCGGTGCAAACAGGCAGATGAGAGCAATCGGAACATGGATGGAAAAAACATAACCTATGGTTTTAACAATGTTTTGATAGATCCGTCTACCATCCTTAATCGTATCTAATATAGTGGAAAAATTATCATCAAGTAATATTAAATCCGCAGCCTCCCTGCATACATCGCTTCCATGCTTTCCCATGGCTATACCGATGTCAGCCATCTTCTGGGCCGGAGAATCGTTGACACCATCTCCTGTCATAGCCACGATCTCACCGCTATCTTTCAAGGCTTTTACTATCCTCATTTTGTGTATAGGTAATACTCTTGCGTACAAATTGCATTCGCAACTTGCTCGTGATACTCTTTTGATTAATTCTTCATCACTTAATTTGTCTAATTCCTCTCCTGTAATCACATTTCGATAATTCCTAATGCCTACCTTCTTAGCAATGGCACAGGCGGTCATCGGATGATCACCAGTTATCATAATAACTCGAATTCCTGCATCATAGCACGCTTTCATATGCTCCTTCATGTTTTCTCTGATCGGATCCCTTAAGCCTATGACACCTCTAAGTTTTAGATGACAATCTAATAATTGCCTCGGTATTTCCTCCTTAGTTACTATACTATCTGCTACTGCAATTACTCTTAATCCTATTCTTAGATATTTTTGTATGGTCTTTTTTATAAGCGAATTTTCCTCCTTTGAAAGGTCACATAAGGACAGTATGGTTTCAGGACTCCCTTTTGCGGTTATAATATATGCTCCATCATCCTCCCATACCTGCCCCATTGCTTTTAATTCATTGGTAAAGGCATATTCCCGAACCAAAACCTGACTTTTCTGTGTAATACTACAGGCTAGTATTTCTTTTGAGGACCGCTCACAATTCTTACATAGGTCCGCACTATAGGCTAATATCGCTTTTTCTACCGGATCATAGGTGCTATCTTTGCAGGCAAGGGTTAAAGTCTTACAAAAATCACACTCTTCTCGATTTGCAACAAAACATTCCTCAACTTGCATTTTATTTTGAGTAATAGTTCCTGTCTTATCCATACAAAGCACAGAGATTGCCCCAAGGGTTTCAACAACGGGAAGATGACGCACTAGGGCTTTTTTTCTAACCAATCTTAATGCTCCCATAGAGAAAAATACTGACAAAATTACAGGAAATTCTCCTGGTATCATAGATAATGCCAATACAACACCGGCTAGCATACTATGGATAATCCGTTCACCAAGAGGATATCCCGATAAATTAAGAAACGTAAACAACGCTACCAGAAGAAAGAAAATGGAAGCAATCATAGTGCATTGT
>JAEWEO010000219.1 GCA_023389295.1 Bacillota bacterium | reverse complement strand
TAGCCCTGCCTGTTACCAGACAACACCCAAGACTCGCTAACGGTGGTTTGCTGGACCTTGCCGTACGGGGTTTCCACCCGTTAAATTATCCGCCCTTTTCTAGGCGCACTTAACCTTTTACTGCGCCACTAGTCATTCCGCTTATAATATATTTCTGCATTAAAATGAAAATAAGGGCTACCGGAATAATTGTTACAACTGCAAAAGCAGTCAGGTAGCTCCATTTGGTTCCATACTGTCCAAGGAAATTAAAGATGCCGGCGGTAATAGGTCTTCTCTCTTGGTCAAGTATAAAAGTCATACCATATGCGAGATCTCCCCAGCCATATAGGAAGGAGAAAATTCCACAGACAATGACACCCGGTTTTGCAATTGGTATCAAGACTCGGATAAAGCCGGTAAACTTATTACAGCCATCGATATATGCTGCTTCTTCTATTTCCTTTGGTATGGTAGCAAAGAAGTTCTTTAAAATTAAAACCGAAAAGGGAATTCCGATAGTTGCATCTGATATCATTGTGGACCACCAGGTATTATAAAGATGCATTCTCTGAAACATAATAAATAAGGGAGTTAAAAGTACAGAAACTGGGAGCATCTGTGTAACCAAAAAGCCCAGAATAATAGCTCTTTTCCCTTTAAAATGATATTTAGCAATTCCATAGGATGCAGGAACAGCTAATACGATCGAGATCAGCATCGCCCCTACTGAAATAATTAAACTGTTTCCGAAGGAACGAAACATGTTAAAATCACCGGTTTTTACTTGTGCCACATAAGATTTTGTATTGAGTACTTTAGGCCAGAAGGTAGGCGGTATCTGGAATATTTCCTTTTCCGTTTTTATCGATG
Source organism: Bacillota bacterium (assembly GCA_023389295.1). Lineage (GTDB taxonomy): Bacteria > Bacillota > Clostridia > Lachnospirales > Lachnospiraceae > Mobilitalea. Next base: position 6,692 of record JAEWEO010000219.1, on the reverse strand, counting down.
TAACAAAGATCCAGTAGAGCGGAAATAGTAAAATACAAAGTAATAATACGGATATGATGCAATAAAAAGCATTTTTCTTCTTCGATAATCTTAAATCAGTATCCATTACTCCTCCCCCTCTGTGTAAACAAACTTTAGATAGATTAAACTAACAATGAATAAAATTACGAACAGTATATTTGCTACAGCTGCTCCCTCACTATATTTGAACATTACAAAGGACAATTTATAGGAATAGGTAGATAACAGCTGTGTAGAATTTACTGGTCCTCCACTAGTCATTACATAGACCAGATCATATACCTTAAAAGTATAAATAAATCCTAATATCAATACAGACTCCATGGTAGGCTTCAGTAATGGTAATGTAATTTTCCGAAAAATCTGAAACTTATTAGCCCCATCAATGGCAGAACTCTCATATAATTCTTTTGGTATTGTAGTAAGTCCTGTTGCAATTAATATCATGTTAAACGGAATACCGATCCAAAAATTTGCAAAGATAACTGCAGGCATTGCTGTTGCAGGGTTCGTAAGCCAATCAATATTATGTTGTATGATCCCTAAATTACGAAGAAAAAAGTTAATGATACCAACATCCGTACTAAACATAAATTTGAAAATCAATCCGGTGATCGTCATTGGGATCATCCAAGGCATGAGAAGCAAGCCTCTTACCGGTTTTGAAAATTTAAAATTTTTATTAAAGAATAAAGCAAGAGCAAATCCAACAATAAATTGAAAAAGAATGCATATTACTGTAAAAAATAAAGTATTCCACAACGCTGTTGTTAAAACATTATCTTGTTTAAAAAGATTAATATAGTTATCGAAAGCTACAAATTCTTTGACATTACTTCTTAAAGTTTTTACTGTTACATCCTGAAAACTTAATACAATATTATAGATGATAGGATATCCCACAAAAACAACCATATAGATGAAGGCAGGCAATACAAAAAGTATACCGACATTATCATATTTGAAGTATTTTTTTATACCTTTCATTTCAATCCTCCATTTTAGGTAAAGATAGGAGCAGGTATCTCACTAACCGTGTATTTCCTGCCCCTCCAAAACCATCTATAAACTACTTACTATAAATTCCGTCAATCGTTGTCTGTGCTTTTGCTGCCGCATCTTCCGGTGTACTTGCACCTGTCATAACTTCGTTGAATGCCAATGAGATTGCATTTGAAATTTCAGGCCATTCAGCGAGAGGACCTCTTGCATTCGCATATTGCATCTCCTCAACAAATGCTTCATATACCTCATCTCCACTAAACTGATCCTTCGCAATAGTAGAATCAGAAGAGATATATCCCATAGAATTCATCATAAATAAACATTGCTCTTTCTGAGTAGCATATTTTAAGAATTCGATGGCTGCTGCTTCATTTCCACCAGCAATTACAGAATAGTTCTCACCACCAAGACCAGAAGCCTGTTGTTTATCCATCGGAATCGGAGCAACACCCCAGTTTAAGTCAGGGACCTGCTCACGCATGGTAGGTACCTGCCAGGTTCCGTTAATCATCATAGCAAGATTACCTGATATAAACTGATTCATTGTATCACCCTGAGTCCAGTTAATTGCTTCTTTCGGCATTGCACCTGAGTCAATTAAGTTTTTCTCCATCGTTAATGCCTTAATTCCACCCTCAGAATTCATTTCATATGCAGTAGCTCCGGTTGACCAAACCCAGGTAAGGAAGTTGAAGGTTCCTTCTTCATTTTGAACACTACTGTGAGCAAAACCATATACATTATCCTTGGTACATTTCTTAGCAGTATCCAATAATTCATCCCAGGTTGTAGGAACAGTACATCCAGCAGCGTCTAACATATCCTTGTTATAATATAGAAGTAAGCAGTTGCTACCAAAAGGAACACCGTAAAGTTTTTCGTCTAAAGTACAGGAATCAACAGGTCCTGGATAGTATGTACTTACATCAAACTTGCCAGTAAGATCTGCGAATATACCCATGGATGCATATGCTGCAGTATCCGGATTATCCTGGATTACAAGATCAGGAAGTTCGTTAGCAGATGCGCCAATGGATAATTGCTTTTTAAAATCAGCAAATGGAACATATTTTGCTTCTACTGTGATATTGCTTTGAGAATCATTAAAATTCTGAACCAACTCATTTAACGCTTTCTGATGACCTTCTGCCTCCCAATAATACCAGATTGTAACCTTGCCTGAAGCACTACTTGCCTGATCACTTGTGCTATCAGTTGAACTAGTATCCTGGTCATCCGATGTTGATGCATTGGTTTTATTAGCGTTCTCTGTTGTTGTATCTTTCTTTGTTGAACTACATCCCGTTAGGAATGCTGTAAAGATTGTTAATACTATGAGTATTGCTATAACCTTTTTCATGTGTTTCCTCCTCATTTTTATTTTGGTAAACTCATTATATATAATCAGATTCAGTAAAAAAACTCGACAAAACTTAAAAAGGTGGAAAATCCTAATATCATTTATTCATTTTTCTATAGTCCGCCGGTAATTGACCAGTTTGCTCACGAAATACTTTACTAAAATATTTGGCATCGGAATACCCTACTCTTTGTGCAATCTCGAATACCTTCAAATTACTGCCGATTAATAATTCTTTTGCCTTCGCTATACGATAATCCTTAATGTAGGTACTAAACTTAACTCCCTTCTCCAAATGAAACTGATTCCCCATATATTCCGGTGTTAAATTCAGCTTCTCAGCTATCTCCTCAAGTGTAATTCCAGTTTTATAATACTCATGGATCATATTTTCAGCTTTTCTTACATTAAGGCTAAGTTCGGAATTATCCTCACATTGATCCTCTTTGATATGCAAATAAAGCTCCTCCAATACATCTTTTAACTCTTCTTTATTTATCGAACCCATAATTCTCTCAAGTAACATTTTTTGATCTATCTGATCATAATTAAAAATATTGATATCCTTTGCAACATTAATAAATGCCCATACAAATCTAACATAGCATTCTTTTATATTCTTTGGGTCATATACGTTACCAGTCTTAAAATGTTCCGTAAATTGTTCCAAGCATTTATGTATCTTACTTCGGTGATAGGAACAAAGTGCAGCCTTAAGGCGATTCTCAATGTTAATCGGATATACACATAGGCTAGTCTGAACATTCATTATTTTGGGATACGATATCATAATTTGATTCCCAAAGGTAACATTCCAATCCATATACTGTAAAAGCTTATAGTAACTAGTTCTCAATTCCTTCATTCCTACTGCTGAGATCCAACCATAGTTACAGCTGAAATTACTCGGACTACGAAGTTGGGATATTACTCCAATTTGAAACCATCTCTCAATTTCCTGATGGTCCTCATAGCCATATAAAATTACTAATAATAATTTGTCCCTAGGAACTTCAAGTAAATAGTAATTCAAATTCTTTCTCTTTGATAAAAATTTATCCAGATCCCGTTTCGTTTCCTCTATCATAGCCACATACTGTTTGCCCAAATATATTTGTATTTCACTAAAATTAGTAGCTTCATTGATACCATATTTGTGTTTCACAAAATTCTCAACGCTATCATCAATCTCAATTCCTCCAAATATAATACCAAGCGACAAATTATCGAATCTTTCTAATGTTTCAGGCATTTGCTTTTGAATATCCTTCAACTGTATTTCAGTATTCTTAATTGCTTGTACAAAATCATTCACTACAAGTGGTTTTAATAAATATTCACTTACTCCCCAGCGAATTGCCTGCTGTGCATACGCAAATTCGGCATAGGCACTTAATACAATCGCTTTACATTTTATCTTTTTTTCATTAAGAATCGAAAGCATTGTGAGCCCGTCCATCAAAGGCATCTTTACATCCGTAATAATTAAATCAGGTTTTTGATCCAGTATCAGTTCAAGTCCTTCTTTACCGTTTGTAGCACTTCCAGCAACTTCGTGCTGCGGAAACATTTTCGCCAGCAAATTACAAATCCCTTCCCGTATTCTTATTTCGTCCTCCACAACTACAATCCGCATAATTATATCCCCCTTGGTATTATAAGAATAACTTCTGTCCCTTCACCTAAAATACTATTTACCTTAACATTCGCTTCATTTTTGTAGTACATATACATTCTGGAGATTACATTATCCATGCCGATACGATTTCCACGGTCTGTGCTATGAAATACATTATTGTTAATTTCATTAACTAATGCCGGTTCTATACCTTTTCCATTGTCTTTAATCGTTATGCAGATAAAATCACCCTGTGGCTTCAAAATAATAGATAATAAATGTTCCCTGGATAAGCCTTCAAATCCATGAACAATGGCATTTTCTATAAATGGCTGTAATATAAGTTTATGTATTTTACAGTGCAGAATTTCAGGATCAGCATCTACTTCATATCGGAAGGAATTCTTTAATCTGATCTGCTGCAAATATACGTAATTTTTCAACCAATCCAGCTCCATCCTAATTTCAACCATTGCATTACTATTTTTAATTGCATACCGAAGAATTTGAGCAAGAGAACTAATTGCATTGCTTATATCATAATCCTCTTTATCGATTGCCATCCAGTTGATAGTATCTAGTGTATTATACAGAAAGTGCGGATTTATCTGTGCCTCAAGCGCCTTAATTTCAGCTTCAAGCTGCAATTCTCTTGCTTTCTTTTCCTTTTTCATAGCTCCATCAAGGCTACTTATCATTTCATTAAATTGTAATGCAATAAACTCTACCTCAATTGGCATCTTTTTTTCAATTTCTACTCGAGATTCTAAATCTCCCGTACTAACGGTATGCATCGTTTTAACAACCTTTTTAACAGAGGATACTAATCTTCTGGATAATAATATGGTGAGAATTATAGCTGCTAATAACGAGGTTGCACTCACAAATATTACAATTTCCCGCTGTAAACTTAGTCCGCTGATTGCATCATGCTGATTGGTTATATTTACGATATCCCAACCCAGTTCCTCATTATGATAAACATAAACGGAAAGGTAATCCTTCTTAACTTTCATATCGTTGGCTGCATAATTTAAATACGCTTCCTTCTTTTCATCCATAGAGTAGGAAGCATCAGAGACTTTATACGTAAGCATCTCAGAATTATAATACGAAATTATCCTACCATCTCTATCAACAATAAAATTAAAACTACTAAGATCATTCTCTGATGACGACATACAAGCATCATTTAATAACTTTTCATCGATACTAACAATTACGATACCGTTTTTCTTAGTTAATTTTTTATAATCAATGATTCGATGTGTAATATGAAATAAATAATAATCTTTATTGGCAAAACTTACTCCAAATTCAGTGGGATATATATGAGTTAAGTTATCACTCGATATTTGATTATAAAGTTCCTCCTGAGAAAAGCTGAAATTTTCAATCCATGACTGTCTGTTTGATACAGGGGTCATCTGATCATATGAAATAAGCATTCCTTTGGCCGTAATAATTGTAATGGAACGTATATACTCTTTTGAATATAAAATACCTTGTAAATATCTTCTTAACTGATTTCTTGACACCGCTACATCTTTTTCTTCGTTTAAATTATCTATTAATGTTACGACATCATCATTTGTATAAATTTGATAAAGAATATCTTCATAAGATTCCAACCATATATCTATGCTTTTACTTGTTTGTTCCAAATTATTAATTGTTAATTTCTCCGTATTATTTTTTAAAGTATAGGATATGTTGTAATAAGAAAAAAAACTGATAAAAAGAATAGGAATTGCAGAAGCCAAAAGAAATAACCGAATGAGCTTTGTTTGTAAACTAACTTTCGTATTATGATTATATTTAATTTTATTCATATTCAGTTCCTTTCGATTTACTTGAAATATATGAAATTTGTCATTTGTAGTGTTAATATTCTAAAATATTCTCGAGTATCTATCAGTTACATTATAGACAAATATATCGAGATAATCAATTTATTATAATTCTCCTTATTTACAAAATATTTTTGTGCAATAATACCAAATTTTCATAACACTATTATAGCAATATGATCCATTAATTTAATCACCCATGAAGTTTAGGAAAAGAGACAGACAATATTAAAAGATCCTATAAGGGGACTTTTATTGTCCACTATATAGGATCTATTTTATATACTCCTTATAAAAACGGTAGATGCTATCATAAGCAGCTACCGTTTTTTGTTTTTATGCAACCTAAGAGCAGGTGCCAAGTTTCTTGAACTTGTTCTGCCTAATTTATGTGAATTTCTAGAAGTCATAATTCTCTGTAAGCAAAACTTATTGTACTTTTCGGTTTTTTTCTCTCAAACAAGTATGGTTCCTTCTGGAAATGCTGCGCGGAATACTTTTCTCACAATCGGACCAGCAATCACTAGTTGAAGTGGCAATGCCATTATGAAATTCTTCGGAATGTTGGTTAACCAAATAAGACCAAGATAATTCCACTCTCCACTTCTTACACATGCTTCCACACCTCCGTACAATGACATAAGGATCACCATGGGGATCACCATACAGCTTGAAATACTAATGACTTTCCTTACATCTGAGCTTTCCGCCTTTACTAAGTAACGAAACGCGAATCCTTTTGCTAATTTCGATACGAAAAACCAATCACAACACATTGCAATGACGTAAGCGATTGGAAATCCAATCCATGCCTCTACTATTGTTTCAAGGGATAATT
>JAEWEO010000143.1 GCA_023389295.1 Bacillota bacterium | reverse complement strand
CCAGATCCACAAATATACTTGCAACAGCTCCAATTGTTAACATTACAATGCCAAAACCCGTATTTAGTACATAAAGAGGAGAGGAAAAATAACGCTTCAACTCCTTAACATATAAAGCTTTCAAGGGAGATGAAGTCTTAAGCTCACCCATTTTAAATTTTGTACTATATCTTCCTGTCATGATCAAAGTATTGATTCGCTTAAACACTACCTTAACCACTAATGTATACAGAAGAAAAGCTACCAATGATATCCCAAGGAACAATAGGAAGGAGAGAATGTTGTAATCAATGATTGCATCCCGATAAAGCGATGCGAAGGGGTAAATCGAATAGACCTGGTTGGTAAGAGCTTTCCCCATATCCACCATTTCCTGTCCATTGTCATCTATTGTAAAGGACAGTCCCATAATACCCAAAAATAATGCTAAAGAAAAAATAATATTTAAGAAGTTACTATACCGAAACCTTGATGCAACATAGGCAATGATGGTTCCTAGAATAGAGGCAACGATAATTGGTAGGAATGGTATGAAAAACATCGTAATAATCCCTATGATGTAAAATGCCATGCTAGGTTTTGCCAATAGTCCATACACAATCATCATTGGTATTATCATAATAATAACAAACAAAAAATTAATGGCGTACAAAATAAAGAGCCGGCTTGCTACAATTGTCCCTGTACTAACAGGTAAAGACATCACCAAATCATAATCTCGAAAGCCAAAGATAGTCCCCTTTACCTTAAATATAGTTGTCATTAAAATAATAATACAAGTAACCGCCATCATAACAACAGGTAAAAGTTCCAGGCTATCAAACATTTTTAGTCCACTGCCGAGCATTAAGCTATAAAAGAAAGAAATACCGCTCATAAGAAGAACGAAAAACACCACCCCTGCATATAGAACTTTTGGGGTTTTCTTTTTTGTTCCGCCGATCGAAAGGAAATCACCAAGTACAGCCCAAAGCTGAACACTTACTAACCTCATTACTTTTTTCATATCGCTACCAACCTTTCCAAAAGCTTATTTCTGCTCGATTAAATCCATGAAGACATCCTCTAGGCTGTGATTACCCTTTACCTCTTGCGTAGTTCCACAAGATATCAATTTACCATCTTTGATGATTGCTATTTTATTACAGAGTTTCTCCGCCACCTCAAGAACGTGGGTAGAAAAGAAAATTGCACTTCCACTCTCACACAATTCTACCATGATATTTTTTAGTGTATGAGAAGCTTTTGGATCAAGTCCCACAAAAGGTTCGTCCAGAATAAGTAATTTTGGCCTATGTATCAGCGCTGAGATAATCGCCAACTTCTGTTTCATTCCATGAGAATAAGAGGAAATGGTATCTCCCAAATTTTGAGTAATTTCAAAGGCATCCGCATATTTTTCAATCAGGGTTTCACGATCAAACTTATTCACCTGATAGACATCACCAATAAAGTTTAGGTAAGCTATTCCGCTTAAATGATCATATAAATCCGGATTATCCGGGATATAAGCTATTCTTTGCTTGCAAGCTACCGGTTCTTTACGAATAGAGATTCCATCAACCATAATCTCCCCTTCTTCAAAATCCAAAACACCAACCACGGACTTAATGGTGGTTGTCTTACCCGCTCCGTTATGACCGATAAACCCAAAGATATCACCACGGTTTACTTCAAGGTTTAAATTATCTACTGCCTTCTTATCATTTTTGTAGCTTTTCGAAAAATTTGATATCTTCAACATACAACTACCCATTATACTACCCCCACGTTACAATATTTTTCATGCCACAAGCCATTTTAATATTTTGGCTTGTGGCATAATATATTTATTCATCAAAGGCTTTATTTAAGGCCTCTGTTCCGTCTAATACAAATCTAGCATCTTTAATAATCTCGATGGAGGAACCATCTTTTTTATAAACGGTAATTTCCTTAATTTCATCATAAGGTAAGGTAATGTCTGTATGACAATTAAAATATGCCTTATCTGGTTCTGTTTTACGAAGGAGGGATAACTCATTGTCTTTTGCAACTATTTCCTTTCCATCCGGATTATAAGTCTTAACTTCTTCACTCATCTTATAACAGGTGTCACCTATGGCAAAATGAGGTCCCGTCTTCTCGGCGATAAGGATTGGAAGTCTTGGAGCAATGTCATATTTCTTAGCCATCATATAAGCTGTGGTATTGGTTCCGATTGCAAACTCTCCAAGTGGAAGATAGTCACGGTTATACAATAGATTTTCTTTTACATAACTCTTATTTTTTTCTTCTTCCTTAAAGTTTTTACAGCTATACTCTGCAGTAATTCCATCTTGAAAAACAATCTCCAGTTCACGGTAACAAAGATCATTTAAATAAACCTTGGGTACATGTAAAACGCCATTGGTCCCTTTTAATACAGGAGAAGTAAATACCTCGCCAACAGGAATATTAACATCAGCAACACAGTTCTCAAAAATAGTTTCTTTGGAACCATCAGTAATAGGATAGAGTTTAACTTTTAGATCCGTTTTATTGCTACCCGCACCTAAAATATGAACATACTCTCCCTGGTCCAAAGCATCAATGATAAATTGCTGTATTTTACAATATTCTGCACTATCCAAAGTGTTTACCTTAACTGTTTCAGCAAATATCTCTTCAAATTTCTCGCCAATCTCCGGAACGGGGTAAGCAATGATGGTAAAGGAGGTTTCATCTAACTTTAAATAATCTTTTTTGATCAGATTCTCACGAGTAGATGCATCCACATATAGTTTCTGCTGACGATCCTCTAATTTTACAACCTCCTTCTTATCCTCTGGTGCAAAAAGCTCTTCTCCAAAGACCTGAATAACAGCCGGTCCTGCATAAACTGCTGCCTGCTCCTTAAACTGTTCATAGGCCACACGAATACATTCCAACTTTCTTTCCTTGAAGGCCTTATCAAGTACAAGTCCTATGTCAAAACGATGATCATAATCATACTGTTTGTTCGGACTGGTAGAGTGATAACCAATTTTTAAATGTTGTAATTTATTAATTGCATTATGAGCTGCACGGAAGATGCAAGGCTCTAAACCAAGTTTTCTGAAATTTAATACAGCATAGTACACCATGCGTTCAAAACCGATTTGATATCTAATATTAATAATCTTTTTCTTACTTAAATCCAGACGATTTGCAATAAAACCAAGGCGATATCCCTCTGTAAAGGTGTCTGCCATTGCCTGCACCTGTTCTTCGGGTAGCGTATTTAAAAACTGTGCTGTTTTTATCTCATTCTCTGTAATGTGTTCACCGAACTGGTAGAGATAACGTAGGTCGGACAAATCAGATTCCATAATTATGTCTTTTGCAAAGGAAAAATCCGTATCCAGAAGCTCCCTTGTTCTAGAAGTGATTAATACATCACAGTAATCATACATAAAATCATAAATAGCTCGCTTTACATCCTTATAAGTATATTCATCTTCCTCTTCCAAATAGTTATATACTTCAATGAATAGCTCTAAGTATATGGTAAGTTCGTATTTTCTATTTTCATAAGCATAGATTATAATTCCACGAAGCTCTGTTAACAAAAAAGAAAGGAGCTTGCCATACTCGTCTCCTAACTCCTTGCACGCATAAGTAGGATTTGCATAACTATAAAGATAATTTTCACCGGCAATGTCATCATATAGTGTTCGATTAAGACTTTGTGCTTCTGATAGAGAAAGCTGATCCATACGTCCCTCTTCCACCATTTCTACTACATTTTTAATTAACATTAAAAAAGAAGCGGTCTTTTTAAAATACGGAAGGAATCGGTCACTTACCGTCTTCTCTTGTTCCATCTGTGCAATACGCTCCATTGCCAGCTCGTATCTTTCTTTAACTCCTTCATTTTCCTCTTTCAATAATTCGATATATTTCATAATAATTTCCTCCTTATTTGTTACTTCCTTGCATAGGCTACCTACTGTCTTCCATAGATTTCCTACAACGCAATACCTAAGATATAGATGATAAGCAGTAGAATAATCATAAGTCCGTTTAGTACTGCCCCAGCAATAGGAAAGCGGTAAAAAATATCCTTTTCTTGAAAGGATTTATAAGATAACACAAATCCAAAGATAGCTAGTCCAAAAAGCAATAACCCGATGAGCCCTAGTACCAGACTGCCATTGCCACGATTAAAACCTGATATCATACTGATTATAATAAAACCCAGTACAACAACAGCACCAATCATTGTTGCAATAATTCCTGTTTTGGAATGGCTTCTTCCGGAAAAACGAATCATTTGCCTCTTTCTTTTCCAAAATTTCAACATTTTAATAACCATGCCTTTCATCAAAGCCTGCATACTTTGGCTGCAGGCACAAACTCACGTATGATACTATTTTTGATTTTTCACACTAACTTTCGTGACTGCATCGCTTCTTCTTTGTTTCATATCTCCCAAAAATTGCAAAAGAAATGCGAAATGTTAAATACCCCAGTAGCCCGCCAAGTGTATTAAGAAATAGGTCATCCACATCAAAGATCCCAACCATTAATAACATCTGGACAACTTCAACGGATAAACTAAAGAACAAACTGGAAAAAAACACTCTAAAAAGCTTACGATATCTCTCATTAAGAAGTGGTAACATAAAACCAAAGGGTGCAAATGCAAAAACATTTCCTAGAATATTAACCACAAAACTTTCTAGTCCCAACCTTTGCCTGTAAGTAATAAATCGTTTAATTTCTTTAAATAAATGTAGATTATATCGATACTCCTCCAGTATATTTTCTCTTCCGTAATGTTCACTAAAAAATAAAAAATAAGATAATAAAATAATATATAAATAAAACAAAACCCAGCCGGCTTTGATTAATCTCTTCTTAGTTCTTGTCTTCAATTCTAATCTCCATATCATAATTTTATCAGCATACAACCTAGCAAATTTCTTTCGAACTCTTTCAACATTATTGCCCTTTTTCTTAACTACAAACCTAAATTCTTAACTCCTTACGGTTGACAGCTCTTCTTGTCATGAGTTATATTATAAAACAAATCCAAATCCTAGTAAAGCATAATAAAAGTCAAAATGCGAATAATAAAAGGTAATACGCGGATTTAATTTTTTATAGCATCATAATGGTATATTTTTCATTTTGATCTGACGGAAAGGAAATGGTTAAGTAATGAAAACTTTTGAAGAACTGTATTATGAGGTACTGGTTAGAACCTTAAAAGAAAAGGATATGAACTTTTTGGATAAGTTGGACCTCTATGATACTCATCAACTGGATTGTCTCCTGCATCCCGAAAAGCATCCGATTGTTTGGCATACTAAGGATTGCAAATGCGAAGACGGTGAACAGCATTGTGTCAAGGTTTGCCCAGTTGAGGCAATCCATCCAGCTGAATCCGGAAAGACCGTGATTGATAAGGATCGATGCGTAGGTTGTTCCGCTTGCATACAAGAATGCGAAATCCAGAATCTGACCAATAGTAAAGATGTCATCCCCGCTCTTAAAGCAATCCGTTCCCATAAGGGACTTGTCTATGCTTTAGTAGCTCCTGCATTTTTAGGTCAGTTTAGTAGTGATGTTACTCCAGGCAAACTAAGAAATGCCTTAAAGGCAATTGGTTTTGACGGTATGATTGAAGTAGCTCTCTTTGCCGATATCTTAACTCTTAAGGAAGCCTTGGAATTCGATAAAAATATCTTAACAGAACAGGACTATCAGTTAACCAGCTGTTGCTGCCCTATGTGGATCGCTATGATCCGTAAGGTTTATAAAGATTTAGTCCCTCACGTACCACCGTCTGTATCTCCTATGATAGCTTGTGGCCGCTCTATTAAGGTGTTACATCCTGATGCCCTTACTATCTTTATTGGACCTTGCATGGCTAAAAAAGCGGAAGCAAGGGAAAAAGATATCGCAGATGCAGTTGACTATGTTCTAACCTTCCAGGAAGTATCGGATATCTTTAAAGTTATGGAAGTCGATCCCGCACAGATGGAAGAAAGTGAAAAAGATCACTCCTCTCGTGCCGGCAGAATCTATGCTCGTACCGGAGGCGTTAGTGAAGCTGTAACCTCTACGCTGCAAAGAATAAATCCCACTCGTAAAATATCAATTCGTACCCAACAAGCCAATGGTGTTAAAGACTGCAAGGCAATGATAAACGATCTTCTAGCTGGTAAAACAGACGCGAACTTCTTTGAAGGAATGGGTTGTGTCGGTGGCTGTGTTGGTGGACCAAAAGCTCTTATTCCTCATGAAGAAGGTAGAGCACATGTTGAAGAATACGGAGCTGCTGCACCTTATCCTACCCCCATCGATAATCCTTATGTTATTGAATTACTACATCGTTTGGGTTACGATACGGTGGAAAGTCTTCTAGAGAAGGATGATATTTTCACTCGTAATTTCTGTGATCCCACCCTTACTGGTAAAAGGACTTCTGAATAGTAAACTAGCAAATGCTCACTTTGCTTACGCGCAAACAAGATGAATTAGCAAGCTAATTCACTTATCATGAATAAAAAGCTGTTACATCAGCCCTCACCTAGAGGATATGATATAACAG
>JAEWEO010000003.1 GCA_023389295.1 Bacillota bacterium | reverse complement strand
ACATGTTTAGAGAAATGAGAAGAAACAAACAATTATTGTCGATGGAAGATATAGTAGCGGTAATGGACCGATGTACAAATGGTATCATGGCATGCTTGGGTGATGATGATTATCCGTATGCAGTACCGCTGAGCTATGTATATTTCAATGGCAAAATTTATTTTCACACAGCGAAAGCAGGGCATAAAATTGATGCAATCACAAAATATCCAAAGGTATCTTTTACGGTAATTGATGAAGATACAATTGTAAGTAAGGAATATACTTCCTATTTTCGTAGTGCTATCGCCTTTGGAAAAGCTAGAATTGTGGAAGGCGATGAAAGGTTGGAGGCATTCAAGGCATTAGCAAAGAAGTATTCCGGTGATCTACCTGAAGATGATAGGAATAAAGTAGTAGCCGAATGCACACATGCTTATATAATTGCAATTGATGTTGAACACATAACTGGAAAAGAAGCGATGGAGTATGTCAGAGCAAAGCAAGAATGAAAGGAGAAAGGGCTGCATATGCATACAAAGGACTCTTTAATCAAAGATATTGAACAATCAGGAATTAGAAAAAATGGAACTTTACTCATTCACTCTTCAATGAAAGCAGTAGGAGAAGTAGAAGGTGGAGGAGATACAGTTCTGGATGCTTTTATCGAATATATGAAAGATGGACTATTGTTATTTCCAACTCACTCATGGTCTGAGGATAACTTAAAAGACGGTATTTATGATCCAAAGACAGAGTCGTCCTGTGTAGGAATACTACCTAATCTTTTTATGAAAAAAACTGGGGCTATTCGCTCGATGCACCCTACCCATTCGGTGACAGCCATGGGAAGTAGGGCACAGGACTATGTTATGCGTGACAACGATGTTTATACACCTTGCCCAAGGCATGGTTGCTTTGGAGGACTATACGATGAGGAAGCGCAAATTTTATTTTTGGGCGCCACGCTTAAGACTAACACATATATTCACGGTATTGAAGAATTATTGAATATTCCTGACCGTATCAACCCACAATCAAGAAGAATTAAACTATTATTTGAAAATGGGGATGTTAGGGAAATAGATTTTTATGGTCATTATTCGACCCGTGGAGATGTGTCAAAGAATTATGACAAGCTGCTAATTCCGATGTTACATATGGGGATTGCTAAGGAAGTGAAAATCGGAAGTGCTGGTTCCTATGTAGTTGAAGTAAAGCCTATGACCGATTGGGTGATAGGGTTGTTGAAGGAAAATCCGTCTCTATTTGATGATGATAAACCTATTGAGTGAGCTAAAAAGCGGTGGCCCGTATAAACGAGCTGCCGCTTTAAATACATGATTCATAAAGTGTCTGTGAAGCTGACATTTTTGAGTAATAATTTGTATATTCTAATAGCATTAAGCTAAATGAAAGAAGGAGAAAGCGATGGCATTTGATTTTAAAAAGGAGTACAAAGAATTCTATATGCCAAAAGCAAAGCCGGAAATCGTTACGATACCTAAAATGAATTATATCGCTATACGTGGCAAGGGCAATCCAAACGATGAAGATGGGGAATATAAAAAAGCGATAGGTTTGCTATATGGCATTGCATTTACAATTAAAATGAGCAAAAAGGGTAACCGTCAAATGGAAGGATACTTTGATTATGTCGTTCCGCCACTTGAAGGCTTTTGGTGGCAGGAGGGCATAAAGGGCGTGGATTACGGGCGAAAGGATGATTTCAATTGGATATCCGTTATTCGACTTCCTGACTTCGTGAAGAAGGCAGATTTTGATTGGGCGATTGCAGAGGCAACAAATAAGAAAAAAGAGGATTTTTCTTCGGTAGAATTTCTAACGATGGAAGAAGGCTTGTGTGTTCAGATTATGCACATCGGTCCTTTTGATGATGAGCCTGCCACAGTTGCATTGATGGATGAATACTTGAAAGAGAACGGCTATGAGAATGATTTTTCTGATCAACGTATGCATCATGAAATCTACCTTTCCGACGCAAGGAAGGTTGCACCGGAGAAATGGAAGACTGTGATTCGACATCCAATAAAAAAGATATAGATAAGTATTTGAGTTGAAATTATGACCACCCATGGACTCATTGATGAAGATAATTCAAGTAAAAAACCTCCTGTGTTACAATGAATGTGGATTTGGCTATCTCACAAACATACGCAGGAGGTATCTTATTTTAACATAATCATTTTATTAATATCATTAGATAACGTTATATTCTTTTAGTAAATTCATAATATCGGTGCCTTCAATCTTCTTAATTGCTTCCTTGAGAGCAATTTTTCTCTTAAATCCTAGATCTAAATCAGTAAGCTTTTTACCATCATTTAATTGTACGGTAGCGTTCAGCAAATCACGAATATCGTAGGTACTACCCCAGACCTCCGGGACACCGCGGTCAATATTTAGCAGAGTGTAGACCGCTTCCATACCGGTGCGGATGGAGTATTCCGTTGTAAAGATGGTGTCGCGTACTGTTTCAGCGAATTGTCCGATAAAAGCGAAGTTTACACTGCCTTCCGGTACGACGGCAGGACGGTCACCTGCACTTCGGGGCATGAAGAAAGCGGTTATATATGGCATCATGCAGGGAATTGTATTTGCGCTATGCTCAGCCATATCCTCGATTTCATTTTCCGGAACTCCAATATGATATAGCCATTCCATGCAGATCTCTTTGCCGGTACATTCACGCATTGTCTTCTTGATAAAATTACCTGGCTTATCACTAAAGAGGCCGTAAATCCATCCTACCAGTTGACCCTTTGGTTGGCTACGAAATTGCGGCTGACGGTTGAAGGTCCAGCTGAGCAGCCAATTG
Organism: Bacillota bacterium; assembly: GCA_023389295.1. Lineage (GTDB taxonomy): Bacteria > Bacillota > Clostridia > Lachnospirales > Lachnospiraceae > Mobilitalea. The sequence goes on along the minus strand of JAEWEO010000003.1, from coordinate 3,967 downwards.
GAATCCTTGGCAGTAACGATGCCTCCGGTGACCACTTTACCGCTGAAAGGATTACGCTGGCAGATTTTGGTGATGTACTTAGGAATACGATTATCTAGAGTTGTTACGGTCGCAGACATCCAATTACTCTGTTCCGGGTCATAGCAGAACTTATCCGGGTGACCGAAAGACGGGTCTTGCGCTGCAATCTTACGCCACATATCCCATCCGCCACCTTCCTTAATCTTTGTATTGTAAGGAGCAGGCGTATTCTGACTTCCGAGGGCGGAATTTTCAACACATCCACCGTTTGTTATAAAAAGTAAATCATTTTCTGTTAGATCAATATGTTCTTCGGCATCATCGTGGTTTACAACAATGCGTTTTGCTGTTTTCTTATCCTTTTGAATATCAAATTCTACATTTACAACCTTGGTATTGTAATGGAACTGAACATGAAAGGATTCAAGATACTTAATCATTGGAAGTATCATAGATTCATACTGGTTATACTTTGTAAAGCGAAGAGCTTTGAAGTCAGGCAATCCGCCGACATGATGAATAAAACGTTTAATATAGAGCTTCATCTCAAGTGCGCTGTGCCAGTTCTCAAAGGCGAACATGGTACGCCAGTACAGCCAGAAATTTGAATTAAGGACTTCATCGTCAAACACCTCATTGATTCGCTTGTTGTATAGCTCTTCGTCAGGCGTGAAGAATAGCTTCATAATTTCCATTGAGCCTTTTTCTGATAAGTCAAATTTACCATCAGTATGGGCATCTTCACCTCGATTAACTGTCGCACGCATCAGAGAGTAGTTGGGGTCGTGCTTATTAAGCCAATAGTATTCATCGAGCACGCTGACACCTTCTGTTTCAATGGATGGGATGGAACGGAACAAATCCCACATACACTCGAAGTGGTTGTCCATCTCACGGCCTCCGCGCATTACATATCCGAGGTTGTCATACTGGTAACCGTCGCAGGCACCGCCAGGAATCGGATCTTTCTCAAGAATGTGTACTCTTTTCCCATTCATCTGTCCATCACGGACCAGAAAACACGCAGCCGCGAGAGCTGCAAGACCGGAACCGACGATATAAGCGGATTTACGGTCAACTCCCTCAGGTTTTTCAGGACGTGCAAAAGCTTCATAGTTTCCACTTGAATAATACATATGAATTACCTCTCTTCTTTTTGTTTTTATGTTTTTATTTTACTCATAATAATAAAAACTAAAATAAACAATAAAAAAGTCATGATAAAAGTTTTATCATGACTAAAGAAATGTAAAGATTTTAATCAAATGAATGAGTTTGATGAGATTTATCGGTACGGTATTTGTTCAGGGCTCTTATAATATCTCCATCAATGAGAATGCTAAGCCGGTCGATGATCTGCTGAGGGTCTTTGCGCATACCGTTCTTGATCCAATCCAGCATTATGCCTACAAACGCAAATTTATAAAAATCTGCAATGAATTCTTTGTCCGCTTCCTGCACATCCATCTGGGCAGCCATTTCTTCGATCACCCCAATTAGCAAATTGTGGGTAAGGGTGTACAGATAGATTTCCACTTGTTCCCGACTGACAGACTGATATACATTCAAAATGAATGGTTTATTATCCAAAACCGCTTGAAAAATCTGCAGAAATCCTTGTTGCCAGGTGTCGTAGGTCTTTTTATCGCCGAGTGCCTTAGAGGCATCTTCCAGACAGGACCACTCTATGAGATCGTAGATATCTTTGAAATGATAGTAAAACGTCATACGATTAATTCCACAATCCTCCGTAAGATCAGAAATCGTAATTTTGTTCAGCGGCTTCTTCAACAGCATTCTCTTTAGTGATTCTTCCAATGCTCTTTTTGTTATTTGTGACACGTGATAGCCTCCTTCTTAAGTGAAAATAAAAAAGACAATATCTTATGAAAAAATATAGATGTAATAACCAAGCGTGTTAAACCAAATATGCAGGGAGAAAATATTTTTTTCTTGTGATAGTTAATATATCATAGTATACTTCATAAGTGAAGTATCATCTTCTAGTCACTTAAAACTCTAATTTTTTCATTAGAAAACAAACACTTTCCTTTGTGAAAAAGGACAGTTCATCTACCTATTCGACGCATAGAAGGTTGCATAGGAGAAATATACGACTGTGATTTGGCATCCAATAAAGAAAATATAGATAAGAATATAGATGCTTATAATGGAGGGAAAAGAGATGGGTGAATTATCAAAACTACCGAATATCGGTAAGGTTGTAGAAGAACAGTTAAATCAGGTGGGTATTTACACCGCTGACGAGTTGGCAGCGATTGGTACGGAGCAGTCATGGTTAAAAATTCAACAGATAGATGAATCCGCCTGCATAAACAGATTACTTGGGATTGAGGGAGCAATACAAGGCATTAAGAAAACTTTATTACCCAAGGAGAGAAAGGAAGAACTGAAGGAGTTTTATAACTGCCATAAGATTTGAAGCTGGAATTATTGACCATTTCCCATTAACGTAGAATAAAGGTCTAATAAACTATAAAAGGAAAAATAACTATGATTGAAGAAATATTAAAATACAATAAATCCTTTGTTGAAAATAGTGGATATAATGAGTATATAACCACTAAATTTCCGAATAAAAAAATTGCTATTGTTTCTTGTATGGATACTAGATTAATTGAATTGTTACCGGCTGCACTTGGCATTAAAAATGGTGATGCAAAAATAATTAAAAACGCTGGTGGTATCATATCGCATCCATTTGGAAGTGCAATGAGAAGTTTATTAATTGGAATTTATGAATTGGAGGTTCAAGAAATCCTTGTTATTGGCCATACCGATTGTGGTGCCAGATATACAGATAGTCAAAAAATGATAGAAAAGATGAGGGAGCGAGGTATAGCCGAGCAAAATATTGATATGGTCAAGTATTGTGGCATTGACTTTGATTCTTGGCTCTCTGGTTTTATGGATCTTAACACTTCCATTAATAAATCAGTAGAGTTGATTCGCAAACATCCGCTAGTACCGGAGGATATTAAGGTTTATGGATTAATTATAGATTCTGTTACGGGAGAATTGAAACGGGTTGATGAAATAATAAGATGAGTGTAGAGATATAGGAATAACAGAAATTTTGAATTCATAGAACAGGATCATATATTAGTAAGCACTTGCATCGTATATCCTTCATATAATATTGAAAGTATATTTTCAGGAGATGTCAAAATGAATTACAATGATTACGTCAATTATGATCCCTATTATTACGCTCAAACAAACCCATATATGCCGATGATGCACACATCTATGACAGGAGGCCAGCAGCCATCTGCTGATATATTCACATATCCAGAAAATCTTCAGAATGCACTCGATTTGATAGAACAGGCACTTGGAGGTGAAACGGAGGATAGAATGTTTTATACCTGGTTGATAGAACGGGCTACCTCGGATGAAGATGAACAGATAATTTCCGGCATTCGTGATAATGAAATTGGTCACTTTGCATTGTTTGAACAGCTATATTATGAGATAACCGGTATGATGCCTCAGAAGGGGCGGGGTGAGCAGTTTACTGCGCCGGATAGTTATTGTGACGGATTGGCTCGTGCTCTACTGGGTGAACAGAATGCGGTACAGAAGTACCGTCAAATCCTCTACGCTATGCAGGACCGTGTGCATATCAATATAATGACTCAAATTATAACGGACGAAATTAGACACGGAATCCTTTACAATTACCTTTATACTAAAAATGGTTGTAGAGGGTAAATGTCTGATGCCACCAATCATATTTTGATGGCTGACTACAGTAAATTAGAGTATACGGAGATTTTATTCGCCGTATACTCTATCTTTGTATCGCAGATAAAATAAACCACCTGCTATGCAGGTGCGTTCCCAGTGCTTTAGCTTCAAGTAAAAACCTCCTATGTTATAATAATTGTAGGTTTGCCAACCACAAAAATAATACATAGGAGGT
>JAEWEO010000188.1 GCA_023389295.1 Bacillota bacterium | reverse complement strand
TTGCAGTTGTGCTCGGTGATACATTACCTGCTGCGTCGGATAATAAGGATCCGATTGCTATATTAAAATATACCGTTGAAGCACCGAAACCGATTAAACCAACACGATCCGTTATACCAAGATTAACGACAATGGTATTTTCAGAGTTTATGGTTGCGGTTGAACCAATTCCAGCTGTATTGGTAAGCTGATAATTCTTACCAAGAACAGTATCATATATAGTAAATTTCGTTACATCTACTTTATCACCGATCGCGCTTCCCCCCGTGATATTTAAGGTTATAGTTCCTTTGGATACACTATATACTACGTAGGATATACTACCGATGGTTGGTGCTACATAATCAACAACAAGAGTTGGATTATCCTTTACACTTGTAACGCTTTCATTCTTCGAATTATACAGTTTTACCATTACTACACCACCACTTGGTACTATTGCCTGTAGCTTTGCGTTCGTTGGTGCCCCATCTGCCGTTATAAAGTTAACCGTAGTATCCGTTGCAGATATTTGTGTATCAGTAGCCACCAGTCGGTTGCCAACATACAATTCTGCTCTACCACCGGTTGCCTGACCAGCCTTGATTTTTGCTGATGCTGTTATATAAAGAGTCGTACTGTTTAAAGTGTTAGCTACCACATTAGTTCCTACCGGAGTAACTGTAACATCAGTAGGACTTTCAAGATAGGAAGTCGCTGATCCAAGCAATAGGTAGGTTGCTAATGTGCTTTGTGATACATTCCCTGCCACGTCATAAAGTAGGGATCCTGCAGTAATGTTTAGATACATGGAAGATGATCCAAAGCCCGCTAATGCCGCCTTATCTACTACCCCTAGGTTGATGACAATTGAGTTTGCTGAAGTTACTGTTCCTGTAGAACCAGTTCCAGCGGTATTCGTAAGCTGATAGCTCTTACCAAGAGCAGCATCATATAGTGATAACTTAGTTACATCTACTTTATCACCTACTGCACTAGCACCGGTAACTGCAAGTGTTATTGTTCCTGCATAGGAATTGTATGCTGCAGAAGTAATGCTAGCTAAGGTTGGAGCATAATAATCAACGATTAATGTTGGATTGTTTTTGGTACTTGTTACACTTTCATTTTTTGCATTATAAAGTTTAACAAACGTTACTCCGCCAGTCGGCACCATTGCTTGTAGTTTGGCATTTGACGGTGCCCCATCTGCCGTTGTAAAGTCAACGGTAGTATCCATAGCTAAAATTTGTGAATCTACAGCAACCAAACGGTTTCCGACATACAATTCAGCTTTACCACCGGTTGCCTGACCAGCCTTGATTTTTGCTGATGCAGTCAAATATAAGGTTGTATTATTTAAGGTGTTTGCCACCACATTTGTTCCTACCGGAACAATCTTAACATTGGTAGGATTTTCTAAGTTAGGAACAGTTACAACAACCTTATCTTTGTCAACCGTTACTTTAATACCCAGGATTTTTGCAATATATTGAATAAGAACTGTCATACCCTTATTGTACCTGGAATTAAAGATACCGGAGCTTTTGTCAGTTACACCATTGACTGTAACAGTTTGATTTTTGAAATCAATCACTATTATAGTAGTATCTTTTACTATAACAAGAACAGCAGTTGCTTTATCATAAGTTACTGTTGCTCCCATTCCCTGTGTAATTGGAGTAATAGGGAGTTTATATCTTCCGTACTTTATAACTTTAGAATATTTTATTTTATAGGTCTGTTGCTTTTCTTTATCTCTTTCGTCATCATCATCATCATCATCATCATCATCATCATCATCTCTCTCGTCATTGTCATCTCTCTCGTTATGATGATAGTCGTTCTTATGTCCATTTCCTGACTTGGCATATGCAACCGAAGTAGGCATAAAAAGAAGTAATGCTACTAAAACAAAACTTATTATCTTCTTCATATCGATAAACTCCTTCCTAATAATCATTTTTTGAAGCGCAAGTCAACAGGTATTGCACCGATCGTTACCACTTGTACTTTACTCTTCTAGTATATATATTCGAGAACATCCGATTTTATTTTGGGGTAGAATATGGAAATATAGAATTTATTTTCAAAAAAGGAAATAGGAAGGATTAGCATTATTTTGTGATAGAGAAATCAGAACTGAACTACCACTTAGAAACAAGATTTAAAAAGAGGTAACCTATAAGTAATAGGTTACCCCCACGAAAGCCATAATATTTTATTGTTTTAATTAACTCTATCTTCTACCCTTATCATAAGGAATACCTTCTGCCTTCGGTGCTCTTGACTTCTTCGAAGTAAATACCAGAACAATCATAGTAGCGACATAAGGTAACATCTTGAAATAAGTGTTGCTGATATTCAAGGTATTGAGTACCGGAATTAGCGCTACAGAGTATGCAAGTATTCTTAAGAAAGCAAAGAATAATGCTGCAAGCATAATCTTAAGAGGTTTCCATTGTCCGAAAATCATTACTGCAAGTGCTAAGAAACCAAAGCCTGCTACACCCGTATGACCATTCACATTACCGTCCATTACGCCAACCGAGTAGAAGAAACCACCGATACCGCCAAGTAAACCGGATAATGCAACGCCGGCATGTCTCATAACGTATACATTAATACCTACGGAATCAGCTGCCTGCGGATGCTCACCACAAGCACGAAGTCTCAAACCAAATCTAGTCTTATAGAATATAATTGTTGCAATAATTAAGAACAAGAATCCAATGTAAACAGTTAAATAGGTCTTCTTGAAAAATAAATCTCCTATGACCGGGATTTCACTTAATCCGGGAACTTTCTGAATGTAGAAGTTAACATTTGTTGTAATACCATCACTATTGAATTTAATCTTTGAAAAAAGTAATACAATAGCAGGTACCAACATGTTAAGTGCTGTTCCTGTTATAGTCTGATCTGCCTTCATATTTACTGCTGCAAAGGATAATAAGAAGGAGAATAAAATACCTGCAATAGCCGCTATTAACATTGCTATGAGTAAAATCACCTGTGGATTCATTCCTGAATTTTGCGTTAAAAATACAGTTAAACATCCAAAGAACGCACCAAATAACATGATACCTTCCAATCCAATGTTAATGACACCGCTTCGTTCACTAAACATACCGCCAAGCGCTACCAAAAGCAGAGGAATTGCAACTGGAAGCATATTTTGCACTAAGTAATAAATAGTATCCATACTCTACGCCTCCTTCTTCTTTTTTATTTCAGGATTGCCCGAAGTAGCGTCACCGGTTACTAGAGTTGCTTTTGCTAATCGTCTCTTCTTAATTATTTTAGCCACATTTGAATTCATTAACATTGCAAAGGCAGAGAAATAAATAATTACAGCAATAACAATGTCAATAATCTCCGGCTTATAACCATATAAACTACTTACAATCGTACCTCCTCTTTGAATATGAGAGATAAAGATAGAGGAGAAAATAATACCGATTGGATTGGAGTTACCTAATAAGGCAACAGCTATACCATTAAAACCATTGGCTGCAATTACATTGATTGGTTCATATGTCATACTACTTCCCGCAATGGTGGAAGGAGCAAGAATATAAAACGCTCCACCAAGCCCGGCTAAGGCACCTGCAATCAACATGGTATAAATTGTATTACGCTTATCATTCATACCAGCATATTTACTCGCATGCTTATTAAAACCGGTAGCCTTCAGTTCATAACCGAAGGTTGTTTTATTTAGCGTGATAAATATAATAATCGCTATAATAATAGCAAAGATGATTGAAATATTAACATTGGAATTCTTAACACCTAGAGACGGGATCTGTGAAGATGCTGGTAGATAAGCTGTCCTAGTCTTTGAAGATACATACATTGTAGCATTTCCTTGTATCCACATATCCACAAGATACATTCCAATGTAGTTAAACATAATGGAAGTAATAACTTCATTCACGTTTGCTAGCGCTTTTAATAATCCCGGAATAAAGCCCCAGATTAAACCACCGATCATACCTGCTAATATACAGACAATCCAGTGAATGCTATCCGGTAAATCCCACATAAAACCAACGTACATAGCAAAATACATACCCATGGTATATTGACCGGAAGCGCCAATGTTGAATAACCCCATCTTAAAGGCAAATCCAACGGAAAGACCTGTCATAAGAATTGGTGTTGCATAATAGAATACATCACCAAGTCGACCAAAGCCACCAAATAGCATCGTTGTAAAGCCATACCACGAATTTTCTGGTTTTGCAAAGAGCATTACAAAAAAGCCAAAGATCAGACCGAGTGCTATCGCAAGTAATGCTGCCATAAAAGCAGAAAAACCATGAAATTTTGATAATCCGGTTAACCCTGATTTCAATTTCTTTACTGGAGAAATCGTACTATTTCGCATATTTATTCTCCTTCTCAATGTTTCGTTTTGCACCTGACATATACAAGCCAAGTTCTTCTACCGTTGTCTCCTTTGGATCAAGCTCTCCAACGATTTCTCCCTCATACATTACAAGGATTCGATCGCTGACATCCATAACCTCATCCATTTCTAATGACATAAGTAGTACTGCTTTTCCAGCATCACGTGTCGCCACCAGTTGTTTATGAATAAATTCAATTGCACCAACATCAAGACCTCTCGTAGGCTGTACGGCGATCAAAAGCTTATGTTCCTTATCAATTTCACGTGCAATAATTGCTTTTTGCTGGTTACCACCAGACATACCCCTTGTAATAGTGATTGGACCTTGTCCACTTCGAATATCAAACTTTTTAATTAAGCCTTCTGCATAAGTTCTAACTGCATGCCTTCTAATAAAGCCATTTCTCTGAAATTCCGGCTGCCAATAACGTTGTAATACCATATTATCCTCTAAGGAATAATCAAGAACAAGTCCATGCTTATGACGATCCTCCGGTATATGGCTCATGCCAATTTTGTAACGATTCCGTATGGAAGTTTTAGTAATATCCTTATCACCTAATGTTATTTTACCTTTACTTAATTTCTCAAGACCGGTAATGGCTGAGATTAGCTCTGACTGTCCGTTACCTTCTATACCGGCAAGACACACAATCTCTCCTGCTTTCACTTCAAAGGAAACATTTTTGACTGCATCCTTCTTACTAATTCTTGAGGGTACGGATACATCATCTACGGAAAGAACCACCTCACCAACCTTTGGTTCTTCCTTTGCAACAGAAAAGTTAATGTCTCTACCAACCATCATGCGTGAAAGTTCTTCTTTATTCGTATTCTTTATTTCAACAGTTCCGATATACTTGCCTTTTCGAAGCACAGAACAACGATCGGCAACCGACATAATCTCATTTAATTTATGGGTAATAAATAAAATAGACTTTCCTTCTTTTACGAAGCCTCTCATGATATCCATTAGCTCATCAATTTCCTGAGGAGTCAAAACAGCAGTCGGTTCGTCGAAAATGAGAATCTCATTATCACGATATAACATCTTTAAGATCTCAACACGCTGCTGCATACCAACGGATATCTTTTCTACGATTGCATCCGGATCTACATGAAGTCCATATTGTTTACTAAGTTCTAGTACCTTTTCTCTTGCTTCCTTCTTTTGAAGAAAACCCATGGTGTTGGGTTCAACACCCAAAATAATATTCTCTAATACAGTAAAAATCTCTACTAATTTAAAATGCTGATGTACCATTCCGATGCCTAAATTATTTGCATCATTCGGATTATTAATTTTGACAGGTTCACCATTCTTTCTTATTTCACCCTTCTCTGCCTGATGAAGACCAAAGAGTATACTCATAAGCGTAGATTTGCCTGCACCGTTTTCTCCAAGCAAGGCATGGATTTCACCCTTTTTTAATTGTAGGGTAATATCATCATTTGCAATAATACCTGGAAATTCCTTTGTTATGTGAAGCATTTCAATAATATAATTTTCCATGTTTACCTCACTGACTATTATTGTTTCGTTCCTAACGATACCCATCATCTTGAATATCGTAACAACCTATCTATTCTCTTTCCAAGAATTAAGGCTGCTGCAATTGGATACGTATTATCTTACAAAATCCTCGCCCAATCTTACCAGCTTGTCTATCTAGCTATTAAGATGATTGCGTTTCTTTCATGTAATTGATAGTTAGTATTTTGCAGCAGCCTAATCTTAATTTACGTAAGGTCTAAGCCATATTTAACGAAAGATGTAACCCAGAAATTACTGTCTGGTTGTAACAGCAACCTTAACAAGATTAAGACCTGTTGTTAATTCTTCTGCTGTTGCATAACCATTCGGGTCAGCAATGGTGACATCTTCTGCACGTTTAGGAGCTACAGAACCATCAGCAAGGGTTGCAAATACAGCATCGTATGCAGCCTTATCAAAGGTATTAAATCTGTCAAAAGCATCTGCTTTTTCATCACCAATAACTACGGTAGGAAGACTTACACCTGCATTAGCAGCATTAAAGTAAGTTGTTTTCCCTGCATAGGTATCCCAGCTGTTTGTCTTATAGATAGACTCAAGAACTGCAACAACGGATGCACTTAGACCCTTGGTTGCAGATGTGATAACAGTTTCACTATCATATCTTTGGTCAACGTCAACACCGATTACCTTGGCACCTGCTTCTGCAGCTGCTGCCATAACACTCTTACCAACAGAACCACCGCAAGCAAAAATCACTTCGGTCCCTTCTTGATACATAGTTTTAGCGGTTGCCTTGTTTGTATCTGTCTCAGCGAAGTCACCAGTATAGTGATAGGTTACTGTTACTGAACCATCAGCTAATCCTAATTCGGTAGCTGCTGCTTCAGCGCCTTGAAGAAAACCATAACCAAAGGACATAACTGCAGGTACTGCCATACCACCCATGAAACCAAGTTTAGTATAACCATCTTTTACAGCAGCATAACCAGCAAGATAACCGGATTGCTCTTCTGCATACTTAACACATGCTACGTTCCCCTCTGTTTTGAAATCTGAGTAATCTGCATTGTGAGGTTCACCGTCAAGAAGAATGAACTTTACCTCAGGATACTTGGTCTGAGCTTCATAAATCGGAACTTCAAAAAGATATCCAGGTGTAACAACAACTTTTGCACCTGCTGTAACCGCATTATCAATCGCTGCTAAATAACCGGTATCGGATGCATCCTCCGGTTTGATGTATTGATGTGTTACATCATTTGCCTCGGCAAATTCTACAACGCCTTCCCAAGAACCCTGGTTAAAGGACTTGTCATCAATGTTACCCTTGTCCGTGATGAGTGCAATTTCATAAGTTTTCTTTGCGCCGCATCCTACTAACATTGAAGCAGCAAGCACTGTTGTTAAAAGTATTGCAACAATTTTCTTCATATTATATCCTCCCATAAATTTTTACGACATTGTCGCTAATGTTAATTATATCATTATTTAACATAAATTCAATAAAAATAGTTAATAAAATTCAAAGTTTGGGATAGTTTCTCAAATATTTACAGGCATTCAGACTTTATTCATCTATATTTGCTTCTAGTGCTATTTATTATCAAATTATCCCCATTTTCTATGGTTTTATTATAGAGATAATACACTTCCTAACAAAGGACATTTAACTGGCATAAAACGATGCTTGTCCTTAGTAAGTATTTCAGTCCAACATTTTTTTCATTAAAATAACGTCAACCTTAACCCAGGTGACGTTACTTTCTATCTTTCATCCTATTTCATTTTTAAGTAAAAGCTCTTATTTAATTGTAACTTTATTTTTTCCATTATTCTTACTAAGATACATAATCTCGTCTGCTCGTTTAATTACTTCTTCAAAGGAAAGCACCTCGTTATGCTTAATGTATACTCCGAAGCTAGCTGTAATACTAAGAGATATTCCTTCACTTTGTATGGTGGTCTGTTCTATCTCCTGACGCATCATTTCAATTCTTTGTCTAACTCTTTCCACATCGGTAAAGTTACTTAGAAATATAATAATCTCATCACCACCATACCTTGCTACAATATCATTTGCACGAGTTGCTTTTTGAATAATCTGTGAAACTGTTTTTAGCACCATATCACCAATGGGATGTCCATAGTTATCATTAATTAGTTTAAAATCATCAAGATCAACGATCACAATGGAATAATTCTGCTCTGATAGATTTGTCAATTGATTTAAAGTATCAAAAAAGTAGCGCTTGTTAAAGATTTCAGTTAATCCATCACGGTAAGCACTTTCTTTAATTTGTTTGTATAAGAAATTATTCTCAATAGCAACACCAATATGATTACCGATTAAAGACAAGAAGATTGCATGTTCTTTGGTAAAATAATTAAGACCTTTATGTTGAATTACAATAAATCCAATCAAGCGATTATCCACTTTAACGGGTACTCCAAGACACGAATGAATCGCTTCCTCCTCGCTGCTGTCATTGTAAATAGGAGTTTCACTATTTACAATAAATTCATCCTCTTGATGCGAAATGATCAAATTCAACTCCGTATTCTCTATCACTTCGGATACATTCTGCACCGCAGCCTCATAAAACTCCCCCTTCAACTTAATGTAAATGGTAGAGTGCTTCGCCCCGAATACGCCAATCAACATATCATTAATTAATCCAAATAAATTTGGATCCTTTATGTATTGATTAATATATCTACTAATCTCAAGGAGATTCGTAAACATGTCCAATTTCTTTTCCAATGCAGTAACCTGTTGGGATAATTTATTAATCGTTTTTTCAGTAAATATCTGGTATTTTTCGAATTGCTCGGAATTCATTATAATTTCTCCTTCCGCTAGTAATAGTAATCTTCGATATATTACTTAATCAATACAAAACTAAGCTTGACCTTTTTTATAATCTACTTTCATTCTATTTTAGAAGTGGTTACAAGGTATTTATTCCTTGTAACCAATGAATTTTCAAAATGATACTAAATTCCTATAAACATAACTAGATTAATCCATAATACCTATAATGTCAACTTTTTTTAGCATCTAATATTACTATTTCTGTATATTAACATGGGTATTCGTCTATTCTGGTATCATTCATCAATGTTATATAGTAAAAAAGGGCAAATGAGATCCATTTACCTTCTTTTATTAATTTTAGAGTAAGAAAAAGTAGGAATTAAGTATTTCCTCTACTTGATACTTTGTTATTAACCTATAAATATATTTTTTAACAATATCGAAGGTAACGTTATTATTGTGATAATCCTTGATATAATCTAAAAACTTCTGTTTCTCTATTATGGAAGCATCCTCATCCAAATAGTCCCATAGTTTCCATGCTACTTCAATGGATTGCTCCTTCGAATTTGGTCGACTTAAGACCTGTTCTAATAACCGATAAAACTTTATTGGAGATTTATCCTTTTCCTGGAGTAGCATTTCCATTTCTTCATAGTACTCAAAGGATTTTTCTAAAACATTATACTTATAACGATCCCACTCTATATTAAGTTTTACTTCCTTTGGTTTGCTTGTACAATTAATACATTTAATGGCGGATAAGTTCTTATCTTTTACCTCGAGCATGATATCAATATCGTCTCTTTCAAGAGATTTATAAAATTGTAAGAACTCATCAATCTGAATGCTATTGGAATGTGATCCTACCTTTTTACTCGGTTCCTGCTGCGAATAATGGATCTTCTGAGTTCCGTCCTTTTTCCTCCAAGTCTTTTTGCATTCATTTATCCATTCCTTTTCAC
>JAEWEO010000140.1 GCA_023389295.1 Bacillota bacterium | reverse complement strand
ATGGTGAGATTGTTGGAATAACGAGGAACAATTCACAAGAAATGAAGATGGATCATATAGTAGAAACTTTAAAGACTGCTATTGATCACCCTATTATTGTAGAGATCAATGGTGAAATGCAATTATTATTAACAAAAGAATACCAAGGATATTTTATAGGGTATTCTTCTAGAATCAGTGAGATTGAACGCATAGGAAACAGTTATATCGTAAAATTTGCTTTGTTATTAGGTGCATTAACTGTATTGACTATCATTACCTTTTATTACCTGTTTAATAGACTTGTACTGAAAGATATCGATATGATTAGACAGAAAGCGTATATGTTTGTTAATGGACACTCAGAGATTTGCTTTGATGAGGGAAAAACAAAGGAATTAGATCAGCTAAGTACCGAATTAAATAAAGTTATTCGTGTTATTAATTTAAAAGGTGAACGCATATCAACAATTGCATCTATGATGGGAGATGATTTTGCTGCTTATGAGTACTATGCAAATCTAAAGCAGGTCTACTATTCAAGCAATTTACCACAGATGTTAGGTTTGTCTCATGATGAATGTAAAAAAGAGATTATAAACTACTTTGAAAGAAAATATCCAGATATTCAGAATAATGAAATTTTTGAAGAGGAAGAAATAATCACATTAAATTCAGGACGGACAATTAAGATAAAAAGAACAATAACTGGTCATTCTTCCTATGCATTTTTAGAAGATATAACAGATGAAAAAGAAAAAGAAGAACAGTTAATACAAAATCTTCAAAAGGAAAAAGAAAAGAACTATATAGATTTTCTAACGGGAATATATAATCGTCAAAAAATAAAAGAATATATAGATGTTTATATTAATGAACATGAACATTCAAAAGGGATAATATTACTCTTGGATCTAGATAACTTTAAAACAGTGAATGACCAAAAAGGACATCTTGAAGGTGATAAACTCTTGAAGAAGTTTGCTGATATATTGTGTCAACAGTTCAGAGATGGAGATGTGAAAGCTAGACTAGGCGGAGATGAGTTTATGGTCTTTGTGCCAGATTATATTCCACAGCTAATTCTTGAGAAAAAAATTGAAAGTCTGTTGGATACAATGAGACAGGAATTAAGTGATTACTACAAGCAATTTCAGTTATCGGTAAGTATAGGTGCGGTTTACTTAGAGGGAAATTATCAGTCCTTTGAAGAACTTTATAAATCTGTAGACGCAGCAATGTATGTAGCAAAAGGTATTGGGAAAGATAATTATTATATTAATAAGGAACACAATACATGTATGCAAGAAAATTGTCTTTATTGCAGAGCAAAATGTGAAAGAAGAAAAATTTTATTTGAGGAGAAAACAAAAGACAAGGAGAAAACAATAGACAAGGAGAAAACAATAGGCAAGGATAAAACAAAAGACAAGGAGGAAATAAAAGACAAGGAACAGAATAAGGAGAGAAGATACAACCCAGATTGATATAAGAGAATTAATACACAAAAATAAATAGATTTAAAATAAAACCGTACTAGTTAATTGGACTGAGTACGGTTTATTTATCTTATGGATAACTTTATACTCTACACGGAGTGTCTGATTTTCCTATATTAAAATAAATTTACCAATAATATCTAAAATGCTTGACAAAGTAGCATAAAGATACTAACATGGAACAAAGATAGTAGTAAAATAATACTAACATGAAATGGAAGGTGATATCCATGTCAGAAAATTTTAAAGATCAAGATAAGGCGTTTTTAGATACATATGATAGTAGTGCTTATGAAAAGCCGTCTATTACAGTAGACATACTTGTATTTACCATTGAAGATGAAGAACTAAAAATCGTTATGATTAAGCGCAAGAATTCACCGTATAAAGGAATGTTATCATTGCCAGGGGCCTTTGTAGGTATGGAAGAGACGCTTGACGAAGCTGCCAGTAGAGGAATAAGAGAGAAGACAGGGCTTGTAGACATCTATTTTGAACAACTTTATACCTGGGGGGCAGTTAATCGTGATCCCAGAATGAGAATTATATCCGTATCGTATATGGCACTGGTATCGATAAAGGATTTATATCATGCAGCAGGTTCCAATGAAATTAGTAGCCATCTGTATTCCGTTGATCAATCACTGCAAAGTGAGGAAAACATTGCTTTTGACCATAGGGAAATGATTGCTTACGCAAGAGAGCGTATTAAGAACAAGGTAGAATATACGCAGCTTGCTTTTGAGTTTCTTCCAGAGAAATTTACTTTACCACAGTTGCAAAAGATTAATGAGATATTGTTAGGGAAAGAATTGTACAAAGCAAATTTTCGTAAAAAAGTAAAAAATCTAGTTAGGGAAACCAAAGAATTTACTTCGGGGGGAGCACATAGACCAAGTAAATTATATGTAAGGGAGAAAAACAATGATAATCTAGAGTTGTAGTAGAAATGATGGAATTGATTCTATTAAGAAAGGTGGAGTACTATGAGTAAAAAGAGAGTGATTGTATGGAGGATTACACAAACATGCAATATGAAATGTAAGTTTTGTTCATATAGCAAAGAAGTCAAAAGGCAACGAAATGATGCGGATTTAGAGGAAGTTGAAAGAGTATCAGATATTTTGGGGCAATACAGACAAAAGACAAAAGAGGGAATGTTAATTAGCTTTATTGGCGGAGAGCCTCTCTTATGGAAACCAATGTTTAACTTGTCAAAAAAATTGGTAAAGGAATATGGAATTGAGATTAGTACTACCACAAATGGAATCCTGTTAGAAAAAGAAGAAGTTAGAAAAGATATAATCAACTATTTTTCAGAGATAGTAATTAGTATGGATGGCTTCCAAGAATGTAATGATTATGTTAGGCAATATCAAGGTCATTTTAAAACAGTTAGTGAGAGTATTGTAAAGTTAGCCAAGGAGAAGAAAGAG
>JAEWEO010000078.1 GCA_023389295.1 Bacillota bacterium | reverse complement strand
TGATAAAGCCATTTTTACAATTAGTTAAGATACAAAAGATATTCAGAGCAAATGCTCTTGCTCACACTGATGAAAATTACCGCCGTAACAGGCGTGATGGAGGATTATTATGAAAATATACAATACTTTAACACAAAAAAAAGAAGAATTCATACCCTTAGAGGAGGGAAAGGTCCGAATGTATGTCTGCGGACCTACTGTCTATAATTTTGTCCATATAGGAAATGCAAGACCGGCTATCATATTTGACACCTTTCGAAGATATTTGGAGTATCGTGGTTATGAAGTGAATTTTGTAACTAACTTTACAGATGTTGATGATAAAATAATCAAAAAGGCAAATGAGGAAGGTGTAAGTGCTACCGAAATCTCAGAACGTTACATCAAAGAATTCCGTACAGATATGGACGCTTTAAATGTCAGAGAGGCTACCTGTCATCCAAAGGCAACAGAAGAAATTAATGATATGATAGAGATGATTGAAGTCCTTATAAAGAAGGGTTATGCCTACGAAAGAAACGGAACGGTATATTTCAAAACTAGAAGCTTTAAGGATTATGGTAAATTATCAAAGAAAAAGATAGATGACCTAGAGGCAGGTATTCGTATTGCCGTAAGTGAAGAGAAGGAAGACCCCATGGACTTTGTTCTTTGGAAACCAAAGAAGGAAGGAGAACCCTCCTGGCCCTCACCTTGGAGCGATGGCCGTCCCGGTTGGCATATTGAGTGTTCTGTTATGAGCCGAAAATATCTGGGAGAGCAAATTGATATCCATGCTGGTGGAGAGGATTTAGTTTTCCCCCACCATGAAAATGAGATAGCTCAGAGTGAAGCTGCCAATGGCAAAGAATTTGCTAGGTATTGGATGCACAATGCATTTTTAAATATTGATAATAAGAAAATGTCAAAGTCCGAAGGTAATTTCTTTACGGTACGTGAAATCTGCGAGCAGTATGAACCACAGGTATTACGCTTTTTTATGTTAAATTCACATTACCGCAGTCCTCTTAATTTTAGCAAGGATCTAGTAGAATCAGCAAAGAGCTCTTTAAATAGAATTCTTACTTGTATAGGTCAGTTGAAGCATCTCTTAGAAAGTGATGTGTTACAAAGAGAATTTGTTTCAACGGATGAGCAGCTGGTACTAACAGAATCGGAAGCGCTGAATACAAAATATATGGATGCGATGGATGATGATTTTAATACAGCGGATGCAATTGCTGCGATTTTTGAATTAGTGAAACTTGCAAATACAAATTGTAGCGCTGATAGTAGCAAAGAATTTGTAAAGACACTTTATGAGAGAATTACAAATTTGTGTGATATTCTTGGTCTTGATACTGAGAAAGAAGAAGAAATTCTAGATGCTGAGATTGACAAACTAATCGAAGATAGACAAACTGCAAGAAAGAATAAAGATTTTGCAAAGGCGGATCAAATTAGAGATCTATTACTTACGAAGGGCATTGTATTAGAGGATACAAGAGAAGGTGTAAGATGGAAGAGGAGTTAAGAAATCAAATGGAGGGAAACAGTTTTTGCAATTACATTAAGACGTCACTTAACCTTCCGGAGACAGATATCAAGACCTATTCTCCTTTGACCTTAGCATTTATCGGAGATTCCATCTATGATTTGATTATTCGGACTGCAGTTGTAGAAGGAGGCAATGCTCCAGTAAATAAGCTTCATAAGAGAGCTTCTAAATTAGTGCAGGCTACTGCTCAATCTGAACTCTATCATCAGATTAAAGATAGTCTGACTGAGGAAGAAACGGCAGTATTTAAGAGGGGGCGCAATGCAAAGTCCTTCACATCTGCAAAGAATGCAGGAATCGTGGAATACCGTACTGCAACCGGTTTAGAGGCACTTGTCGGTTATCTGTATTTAATGGACCGGATGGACCGGGTCTTGGAACTTATAAAGCCTCAACTGGATAAGTTGATGAATGGATAAATAAGTAAGTGAATTGAATATATGATAAGATAAGACTGTATCACAATCTGAAAATAAGCTCGAAACGCTTGGTTTCAGTAAGGTTACAGTCTTTTTTATTGATATATTTTGGAACGATCGCATAGTCAAAGTCGTCTAATTTATAACTAAACAATAAGCCATTAAAGTGGCAGAGGGAGGAGTTATGAAAAGAATAAAATCTTATTACTTAATCGGATTACTTTTATTACTTACAATGATTACGACAGCCTGTGCAAAAAAGTCAATGGACTCAAGCACATCCTATGAAATGCCGAAAGAAGGAATGGATATGTCAACTACAGCAGAATCAGGCAATTATAAGGATGGTGCTGAGTTCGATATTGAGATGGATCAAGAGATGAAGGCAGTAGAGGAGGCTAGCGGGCTTAGCAGCACGTCATCTTTAACAACCCAAGCATCATCAATACCGGTGCAGGATAAGATTATACGAACATTTTATCTAGATGTAGAGACACAGGAATTTGACAGCTTAATCACCAAACTCAGTTCTGAGATAAACCGACTGGAGGGTTATGTAGAGAAATCTGAGATTAGTGGAAATCGTTACTATAATAGTGAAGGAACGCGTTATGGTAGTATTGTTGCAAGAATACCATCAAGTGCAGTAGAGGAGTTTGTAAACGCGGTAGATAAGAGTGCCAATATTATAAACAAAGAGGAAAGTACGAAAAATGTGTCCCTTGAATATATTGAAGCAGAGAGTCGAATTAAAACTCTAGAGATAGAGCAGGAACGGTTATTTGCCATATTAAAAGAAGAAGTATCTCTTGAAAATATTATTACGCTTGAAAGTCGTTTGAGTGATATTCGTTATGAACTTCAGAATTACCAGTCAAAGCTCAGATACTATGATAATCAGGTAGCATATAGTACTGTAACACTGAGTATACAGGAAGTTGAAAAGCTGACACCGATTACAGAGAATAAACTTAATGTGGGAGAACGAATTCAAACCGGTTTTAGTGATACCATATATCGTATTAGTGAAGGTTTTAAAGATTTCTTTGTATGGTTTGTAGTTAATCTACCTTACTTACTAATCTGGGGCATTATCATAGCTGTTGTGGTTATAATCGGTCGTAAATCATACAAAAAGTATAATGCAAAAAAAGATAAAGAACTGCAAAGTAGACCACCATTTTTTATGCAAAACCAGAATCAAACAAATAACAACGATAGGAACGATGGGAGTAAATAGAAGTAAGGTTATGTATCATATCTAACAAGGTGTGATACATAACCTTTTTTTAACTTAGACCACATCGATTATCCTTATCCTGAGGGAGAATCCTGTAATCGAAGGGTCTTTACACAAGAAATCTGCTTTGATATGATAGAGAGAGAAAAAAGAAGGAGGAGCTATATGGATAAGGTTATCTTTCATGTAGATGTGAATTCGGCTTTCCTAAGCTGGGAAGCAGTTCGCCGTTTGCAAGAGGGGGAAGAGCTGGATCTTCGTAACGTAGCCTCAGCAGTTGCTGGTGATAAGAATAAAAGGCATGGCGTTATATTGGCAAAATCAACCATGGCAAAGCAATTCGGAGTTAGAACCGGAGAACCCCTGGTAGATGCACTAAAAAAATGTCCTAATCTCATACTGGTTCCTCCGAGTCACGCAATGTATGAGGAAAGTTCCAAAGAGTTTATCCGAATCTTAAATGAATTTTCACCCTGCGTGGAGCAATGCTCCATTGATGAAGCTTATTGTGATATGACCGGAATGGAGAATCTCTTCGGGCCACCAATTGTTGCAGCCAACAAACTCAAAGACAGAGTGAAACGGGAGCTGGGTTTCACGGTAAATGTCGGGATTTCATCGAATAAATTATTAGCAAAGATGGCTTCGGACTTTAAGAAACCTGATCTTGTTCATACGTTGTTTCCAGAGGAAATAAAAGATAAGATGTGGGGGTTGCCAGTCGGTGAATTATTCTTTGTTGGTAAGCAAACGGTTAAAAAGCTAAATTCTCTTGGAATATATACGATTGGTGAACTTGCGAATACAGATGTTAAGATATTGCGAGATCATTTAAAAAAGCATGGCGAAGTTATTCATAGCTTTGCAAACGGAAAGGATGCTTCCGTTATATCTTCAGAAGAGGTCAAAAATAAAGGATATGGGAATTCAACTACGATTTCCTTTGACGTAGATGAGGAGTCAACCGCTAAGATGATACTTCTTTCTCTTTCCGAAAATGTAGCAGCCAGACTTCGTAAGGATGAAATGATGGCTAATGTCGTAGCAGTAAGTATTGTTGACTCGGAATTTCGTAATAGTTCTCATCAGACCACGTTGCTTAGTCCAACCCATAATACGGATGACATTCATAAAATATCCTGTACCTTATTTGATGAGCTGTGGGATGGTTCACCCATACGTAATCTTGGAGTCCAAACCAGTAAGGTGGTCCCTGTTGCAACAGAACGGCAGATGAATTTATTCAGTTATGAATTAGATGAGAAGAAGGAAAAGTTAGATCAGGCCATAGATCTAATTCGAAATAAATTTGGAACCACAGCGATCCAAAGAGCAAGCCTCGTAGCTCAAAAATCATCTAAGGATAAAAAGCAGTAGTTTAAGTATATTTTCCTGTTAATAAGTATTATGCTAAAAAGTGATTATTAAGTTCTATTTGTAGACAAGTGATGTTGGGATGGTTTTTGTGCTAAAGTCGTTGTTTAAAAGGTGTTTGTGTCGATAATCCTTACTATCTTTATATGGAAAAAATATGAATTTTTGGTATAATGGGAATAGGCATGTGGCAATAGATCGGATGAATAAGGAGAAGATTAATGACAAGGTTGTTACTCTATTTGAGCGCAATTTTCATGTTATTTCTTCCAAATGATGACTATCTGAAAGTTACAAAAGTATGTTTGGTACAAACCACCAACGAAAGTTCAAAAAAAACCATAACTGCGATGGAGGCTCTTGACTTAGTCCAATTAGAGTATGCGGCTAATTTTGAGAAGGTTATGATAGAAGATACAAAGGAGTATTATTATAAGTTACCAATTGCAAGTTATTATCTAGAGTATGTAGGACAAGGAGAAACAGAGATGGATTATTTGTTTCGCCTGTATGAGTTTGTCGTTGACGAAGAGGATACCGGAATTGGCCATACGGTAACTTATGGCTGGTATAGTGTAAACAAAGAAACAAAGATCATAACAGACCGGACGCAATATTAGCAAATTTCTAGATGAAATAACATCGCGTCCGGAGAAATGATCTTTAAATAACAGAAGATGAGAAGTTACTATAAGGCAATCTTAGCCCATTTACCACCTGAGAATCTAATCTGACTGGTGATAAGTCGAATACATTGATCTATGAGGAGTGCTACCCAGGCACCGTACAATCCTAAGCCCATGGGGAAGCATAACAACCAGGTTAGAATCGGACGAACAATAGCGACGCTAATAAAGGAAGTAACGGCAACAAAGCTAGTATCACCAGCACCTCTTAAGCAGCCGGTTAGGACAACCTGTGAGGTTTGCATATGGGTTCCTAAAGCTGCTAGGATTAATACATTGGAACCAAGGGCGATGATCGCTGTGTCCTTGGTGAACATAGATACCAGAGGGCCTCTTCCGAAAATAAATACGAAGAAAATGACACAGGATACCATAAAGGATAAACGCTGACCGGTTTTACCATAGATAATGGATAAATCCGGTCTTTCCTTGCCCAAATTCTGTCCAACCAGAGCGGAGGCAGCGATGGATAAACCATCTCCGAAACAGAAGGAGAGCGTTAGGATATTCATGCAGATGACGTGGGTTTCATATTCAATGGGACCAAGTCTCGCAACAATAGCTGCATAGGCAAAGAACCCAATTCTTAAAAATACCTGTTCGACAAATGCGCTGCTACTCACTTTTAAAACTGGGGTTAATATTTCTTTATGTATTTGCCAGTCGGCTTTATAATGAAAGGATAAGTATCCGTTTTTACGAAATAAGGTGGAAAGTGATATACAAAATGCTACGAACGCACCAAGTGCAGTTGCAATCGCGGCTCCTTTGATCTCGAGGCGAGGGAATATTCCAATACCATTAATCAAGAGATAATTAAAGATGATATTAACCACGTTACTAGTAATATTGGTAGACATAGATATTTTTGTTTTACCGCAACCACGATGAGCTGCATTAATGGTTAGATTTAAGGCCTGAAAGGGAATACTGAGCATAAGGATCCTAAAATAGGATATAGCATCAATGAGATAAGAACTGTCTGCTCCGGCTAACTGCATGATTGGTTTTGCAAAAATATATCCTAAGACGGCCATAATACATGAAATGATTGCGCTAATGATAATCCCTGCTCGAACGGTACGATTTGCTTCCTTTTGATTGTTTTGTCCCTTTCGCCTTGCAGTTACGGCAGTAACACCGACATTTAGAGAAAAGATCATGGCAAGTATGATGAATTTTGGCTGAGTGGTGATACCAACGGCAGCGATAGCGCCCTGGCCGACAGTACCGACCATAATGGTATCTACAGAACCGATCATGGCTACGAGAAAAGCTTCAAGCGCAGATGGCCATGCTATTTTGAAGAAATTTTGATAAGCATTTCTGCTGGTAGGTAGGTCACCAATAATTTGGTCTTTTTTTAGCATAGATTTGACTGATAATAGGTTAGCAAGCTGCAATTTGTTCAACTCCTTTGTTATTTAGAGAAAGCAATATGATAATTGTAACAGATTTTGAGTGGAAATCAAAGTAAATCATATGATATAAAATAAAGTATTCTAAAAATGTAGAATAAAATCTATAATAATCTTGACAAAACATTAGAATAATGAACGAAAGTCACCATGGTAACCCTACTAAAAGAAAGAAGCACAAAGCCTAGAAATAAATAAAAGAAAAACTCGCTATAATTACATAGGAGGTAGGAATATATTGCATCGAATTAGGGATATTATCTATAGTTGCACAAAGTAACATTAGAAAACTAAGATGTAATTTAAGTAATTTAGTGTTGGTGGAATCTCATTGCCATTTACATCAAAATATGCTAAAATTATCATGCTAATTGATGGTGCATTTGTTCATAATGAGACCTCAATATAATAGGAAAGTGTTTATAAGTTTATGCGTATTGAATGAAAACTAGTAGATTAGGGAGGAGCAATCCTCCTAAAATTAACATTTTACGAATGCAGGAGAAACCATAGATATCTCTTGTAGCAAATAAAAGGAGGAATGAATATGTCAACACCACATAACGCGGCCAAAGTAGGCGATATTGCAAAAACCGTTTTGATGCCGGGAGATCCCTTAAGAGCAAAATTTATTGCAGAAACTTATTTAGAGGATGTAGTATGTTTTAATACCGTAAGAAATATGTTAGGTTATACCGGAACCTATAAAGGGAAGAAAGTATCCGTAATGGGTGGCGGTATGGGAATGCCGTCTATCGGTATCTATTCCTATGAGCTTTATCATTTTTATGAAGTAGATAATATCATCCGCATCGGTTCTGCTGGCGGAATCACAGAAGACATTAAACTTCGTGATATTGTAATTGGTATGGGGGCTTCTACCAACTCCAATTTTGCAGCACAGTATAAGCTACCGGGTACCTTTGCACCAATCGCTGATTTTGGATTACTTCGAAAGGCAGTAGAGGCAGCAGAAAAATTAAATATCAAGACCGTGGTAGGGAATATCTTATCTTCTGATACCTTCTATGATGATAATGAGCAAGCCAATGAATTATGGCGCAAGATGAATGTCCTTGCAGTTGAGATGGAAGCTGCAGCACTCTATATGAATGCCGCTAGAGCAGGGAAGAAAGCACTTTGTCTCTTAACGATTTCTGACCATGTATTCACAGGAGAATCCTTATCTGCAGAAGACAGACAGTTAACCTTTAGAGATATGATGGAAATTGCTTTGGAAATCGCATAAAGGAAGGAACATTACGATGGATCATAAATCAATATTTGAAAAGGTGGATCATACCTTATTAACACAGACAGCAACCTGGGAAGAGATCAAACAGATTTGCGATGATGCCATCACCTATGGTGTTGCTTCCGTATGCATCCCTCCGTCCTATGTAAAGCAGGCGAAGGAATATGTACAGGACAAGATGGCTGTTTGCACCGTAATTGGTTTTCCTAACGGATATAATACAACAAAAACAAAGGTATTTGAGACAAAGAATGCCATTGAAGATGGTGCAGTTGAAATTGATATGGTTATTAATATCGGTATGTTAAAAGACAAAAAATATGATTTGATTCTTGATGAAATCAAGCAGATCAAGGCTGCTTGCGGTAATTTAATTCTCAAAGTAATCATAGAGACTTGTCTTCTTACCGAGGAAGAAAAGATAAAAATGTGTGAAATCGTTACAGAGGCAGGAGCAGATTTTATTAAAACTTCCACCGGATTTTCAACCTCCGGCGCAACCTTTGCAGATGTTGAGCTATTTGCTAAGCATGTTGGCAAAGAAGTTCACATCAAAGCAGCAGGTGGCATCTCCTCCTTTGATGATGCACAGAAATTCATGGAGTTAGGAGCCTCAAGACTTGGAACTAGTCGTATTGTAAAGCTTGCGAAGAATCAAGAGGGTTCCGGTTATTAAAGGTTGTAGAAATCATATTTCAGGGAGGTTATAACGTATGAGTGAACGTAATAATATTCCAAAGGACAATCAAGTTGAGAGCATTGATTCAGAGAATACGAACTTAGAGAATACGAACTCAGAGAGTACGAACGCAGACAATGCGAACTCGGAGAATACGAACTCAGAGAATGTTGATTCAATGTATAAGGATTCTTTCAGTAGCCTTGTACCTTTGCAAAAAGGGGAAATGATTTTTCAGTCGGAGCTAGTTACAAGATCCGTTGTCAAAAACCTGATCCGAGAAGCAATAGAAGCCATGGGGAAGGCCTATGTACCTTATTCTAACCATTATGTTGGTTCAGCCCTGTTAACTAAGGATGAGAAGATTTATAGTGGTTGTAATATTGAAAATGCTTCTTTTAGCCCAACAAACTGTGCTGAGCGTACCGCACTTTTTAAAGCGATAAGTGAAGGTGAAAGAGAATTTGTTGCAATTGCAATAGTTGGTGGCAAAAAAGGCATATTAGCTGAGTTTTGCCCACCCTGTGGTGTATGCCGGCAGGCATTACGTGAGTTTGTAGATCCAAAGACATTTCTCGTAATACTTGCAAGATCAGAAGAGGATTATGTGATATATTCTTTGGAGGCCCTATTACCACTTAGCTTTGGTCCTGAGAATTTATAATTTACAAGGAGAGGTAAAGCTATGATATATACGGTTACGTTTAATCCGTCTTTGGATTATGTGGTTCGGGTTAATGAATTTGAGCTGGGTCACCTACATAGAACTTTGAAAGAGGATCTATTCGTAGGTGGTAAAGGAATCAATGTGTCTACTGTATTAAAAACCCTTGGAGTGCCTAGTATGGCTCTTGGTTTTGTTGCTGGCTTTACCGGTAAGGAAATTATTCATAGATTATCAGAAATGGGGATATCCTCTGACTTTGTAATACTAAGTCAGGGGATATCCCGCATTAATGTGAAATTAAAATCCTTAAAATCCGGTAGAAAAGAAGAAACTGAGATCAATGGACAAGGGCCAATCATAACCCAGGAGGAATTAACAAAGTTCTATGATAAATTAGAAAAGCTTAAGAAGGGTGATATCCTTGTGCTTTCCGGTAGTGTTCCAAATAGCATGCAGCATGCAGAAATGGTGTACAAAACGATTGGTACTCTAGTAAAGGAAAGGGATGTCAGACTGGTTGTAGATGCAGAAGGTGAGCTATTAAGACAAACACTTAGCCTTAACCCCTTTCTCATTAAACCGAATAAAACGGAGCTTGAAAAATTATTTAATCGTAAACTCAAAAGTCACGAGAGCGTGCTAGAATGTGCAAAACTTTTACAAAAAGCCGGTGCAAAAAATGTATTGGTATCTCTTGGAGAAGAGGGAGCACTCTTACTGGATGAATTCGGGAAGGTATACAATCAGCATACCGTTCAAGGTGAGGTCCAAAACTCTGTAGGCTCGGGAGACTCCATGGTTGCCGGATTTTTGGCGCAATTCTCAACCGATATAACCGTTTATGGTCGTAAAGATAAGAAGCTCTATGAGAATGCCCTTAAACTTGGTATCGCTGCCGGTAGTGCCGCTGCATTTACCATTGGGTTACCAGAGAAGGAAAGGATAGATGAGATATTTAGACAGCTAAGTATGACACAGCATAAGGTAAATATATCTAGATAATCCTCTGTTATAATCAAAAGGAATAATTATCATTAGAATTTGATATAAATAAGAACTTGGTATCCCGGTTTTTTAACTTCCATATTAAAAAACGATATGATATACTAATACGCAAATAACAAAAGACTGTTAAGCCGGAAAGGAATGGTACTATGTATACATTTGATGAAGTAAAAGCATACGATCCTGAACTAGCAGAAGCAATGTCATTAGAAATTGACAGACAAAATAGCCACATCGAGTTAATCGCTTCTGAGAACTTTGTAAGTAAAGCTGTTATGGCTGCAATGGGTAGCCATTTAACAAACAAATATGCGGAAGGATATCCGGGTAAAAGATATTATGGAGGCTGTGAGTTTGTTGACATGGCCGAGAATCTTGCGATAGAGCGAGCAAAAGAGTTGTTTGGTTGTACTTATGCCAATGTTCAGCCTCATTCCGGTGCGCAGGCTAATATGGCAGTATTCTTCGCATTGTTGAAGCCGGGTGATACGGTGCTCGGTATGAATCTTGCACATGGTGGTCATCTGACTCATGGTAGTCCTGTAAATATGAGCGGAAGCTATTTTAATATTGTTCCTTATGGTGTTAATGAGGAGGGCTTTATTGACTATGATCAATTAAGAACCATAGCAAAAGAGAGTAAACCAAAGCTCATCATAGCAGGTGCTAGTGCATATGCAAGAAAGATTGACTTTAAGATCTTCCGTGAGATAGCAGATGAGGTTGGTGCTTTCTTAATGGTGGATATGGCACACATCGCAGGTCTGGTAGCCGGAGGTTATCATGAAAGTCCCATTCCATATGCTCATGTAACAACTACGACCACTCATAAAACCCTTAGAGGACCTAGAGGTGGTATGATATTATCAAGTGCAGAATTTGCAGAAGAACATAAATTAAATAAAGCCATATTCCCAGGAATTCAGGG
Source organism: Bacillota bacterium (assembly GCA_023389295.1). Classification (GTDB taxonomy): domain Bacteria; phylum Bacillota; class Clostridia; order Lachnospirales; family Lachnospiraceae; genus Mobilitalea. Next base: position 14,356 of record JAEWEO010000078.1, on the reverse strand, counting down.
TGGTCCTTTGATGCATGTGATTGCAGCGAAGGCAGTATGCTTTAAAGAGGCATTGGAACCGGAGTTTAAGGATTATGCAAGAAGAGTTGTTGAGAATTCACAGGCTCTGGCAAACGGATTAATGAAGCGAGGCTTCAAGCTAGTTTCCGGAGGAACGGATAATCACCTGATGTTAGTCGATTTGCAGAATATGGGTGTTACTGGTAAAGATACGGAGAAGCTTCTGGATGCAGCAAAGATCACCTGTAACAAGAATGCGATCCCTAATGATCCTGCATCTCCTTTTGTAACCAGCGGCATCCGTCTTGGTACGGCAGCTGTTACTACAAGGGGTATGAATGTAGAGGATATGGATGTAATTGCCGAAGCCATCTATCTTCTAATTAAGGATGTGGAAGCAAATAAGGATAAGGCGATGACTTTGGTGAAATCCTTAACTGACAAATATCCCTTATATTAATATTAAATACCTTAAGTATAATCATTGAAAGGAAGGCTGATGATAAAATTAGCCTTCCTTTTTTATCTGCGTCATTATTCTTATTAAGGTAAAACTTTGCTCTATTTGACATGTAATTATTCTTTGCATCATCACAGACAATATGTTATTCTTAAGTAATGTGATTGAAAATAGTAAGTATAATTAAGGAGAAGCCTACTTATGACAACAATATTACTTGTAATTATCTATGTTGCATTCATTAGTTTGGGATTGCCGGACTCCATGCTTGGAGCTGCATGGCCAACCATTCGGATGGATTTTAATATGTCAATGTCCGGTGCCGGTTTGATATCTTTTATTGCAGCAGGAGGGACCATATTCTCCAGCTTATTGAGCGGGAAATTAATCAAAAAGTTTGGAACGGGAAAACTTACCTTAATAAGCGTTCTACTTACTGCGCTAGCTTTACTGGGCTATTCCTATTGTGGCAGTTATACTTTTCTATGTTTACTTGCGGTCCCCCTTGGTCTTGGTGGAGGAGCTGTAGATGCAGCGTTGAATAACTTTGTGGCATTAAACTTCACAGCAAAACATATGAGTTGGCTTCACTGTTTTTGGGGAATTGGAGCGACTTTGGGACCGGTTATTATGTCTCTTGCCATCTCAAAGAGTGGTTCCTGGAACAATGGTTACCTTATTGTTGCATTGATACAGATCATACTGGTTGCAATCTTATTCCTATCGCTACCAATTTGGAAGAAGTTTAAAGATACAATAGAAGAAGAGGAATCCCAAAAATATCATGGTGAACATGTACTGAAGCTTCCGGGGATTAAACCGACGATGATTGGATTCTTCTGTTACTGTGCGTTAGAAGCGACGGCTGGCTTATGGGGAGCCAGTTATCTGGTGCAATCAAAGGGAATTACGGCAGGGGTAGCAGCCGGTTGGGTGTCCATGTACTTCTTTGGAATAACCATTGGAAGATTTATCAATGGTTTCTTTACAATGAAATATAGTAATCCGGTGCTAATACGTGTAGGGCAGGTAATCATTGGTATAGGGGCAGTTGTTTTATTGTTGTTTCACCATCCCATAAGTAATCTTGCCGGACTAGTTCTAATCGGTATTGGTTGTGCACCAATTTACCCCTCCATGCTTCATGAGACTCCGGTTCGTTTTGGTAAAACCAATTCCAGTAATCTTATGGGAATTCAAATGGCTTTTGCGTATGTGGGTTCGACGGTGGTACCACCTTTGCTAGGACTTGTTATGGAGAAGACTACGACGAACTTATATCCGATCTTTATTCTTATTCTTTTGGTGATCATGCTGATAAGTAGTGAAAGAGTAAATCGCATCTGTAAAGCAAAAGTAAATTAGGATTTTCTTTAATAAAAAGATGAATTAGCAAGCAAATCAATGTTAATAAAAGAAGAAGAGGAATTGGATCGCCAAATTCTCTTCTTCTTTATTAATATTTACTGTAAAATTTCTATTATTTTCTTAAGGTTCTTTGTTATGAGGATTGCTCCAGCTGCCATAATTCCGGTAATATAAGAGTATTTTACAATTTTAGCTACGTCGACGTTTACACTAACAGTTACATTTACATCAGGGCGGGACTCCTTGGAAGAACAACAACTATGTGACATATCTTTTCCTCTCTTTCCTTAATAACCCAATTCTTCGCCAACCAGAATGACCTTTATCCGGCCCGGTATCCTTGATTTTCGTGTTATTACAATCTCACAACAGATACAGTCATCTACCAAACAATTTGCGCATTTTCCAATCTCAGAGCAGGGAGTATTTGCTCCAATGCGCACCGCATTTGGTGGAGAAGCCATATTACGTACACGTTCTATTCCGGTTGTTACATCTGTTACTATTTTATTCATACCGGCGATAATAATTACATTTTTCGGTCCGGTAATGAGGCAAGCAACTCGATTTCCTGCACCATCTATATTCACCAGCTGACCATCCAAGGTGATTGCATTGGAACTCATAAAAAAGTAATCTGAAGTTACAATCTTGCTGTAAAGTAATGATTTTTCTTCTAAAGTATTGGCAGTACTACGATCATATAATATGTAATCAGAAGCGGCTAGCTCATCTAGTAAGCCGATCTCACTAATCGTTTGTGAACCGCCCCAGGAGATAGAACAGCCGGGGGTTAGAAATCTCTTTGCTGTAAGTAGAGCGTCTTCAGCATTATCACAATAATAACCCTCAATCCCGCGTTTGTTAAATTTCTCAATAATGGTGTCAGCTAAATTCTCATAATATATTTTTTTCGGTGACATTGAAAATACCTCCCTTAGTCTAAAATGGGGTAAATAAGATATTATTTACCAAAATACACCTGTTTAAAAATATTTTAATCTAAAATTATGAATTATACAAGCTATATTGACCATTACCATGAATATGCGAATCGGTTTTATGGGAAATTGTTATAAGAATTAAGAATATTCCTTCTGATGTTTTTCTTTCCCTTTCCTTTGCGAACATGTTATAATGTCTTAGAATAGCAAAGCTTAAGTGCATTTTGCAGAAATAAAATGAACAAAAGATGCTTTGCAAAGCATGATAAGATATTATCATGGAAACAGAAAGTTGGGTAGAGATGTCAAAAAGTTTATATATTGCAGAGAAACCGAGTGTTGCAACGGAATTTGCAAAAGCTCTAAAGATTAATGGTAAAAAGAAGGATGGCTATATTGAATCTGAGGATGTGATTGTGACTTGGTGTGTGGGACATCTTGTGACAATGAGCTATCCTGAGGAATATAATCCGGCGCTGAAGAAATGGAGTATGGAAACATTACCATTTCTCCCGAAGGAATATAAATACGAAGTAATTGGCAATGTAAAGAAGCAATTTCAGATTGTAAAGGAATTACTGACTCGCAAGGATGTAGATACAATTTATGTTTGTACCGACTCCGGGCGGGAAGGAGAATACATATATCGTTTGGTTGATCAACAGGCAAAGGTACCTGCAAATAAGACCAGGAAACGAGTATGGATTGACTCCCAGACAGAAGAGGAAATTCTAAGAGGAATCAGAGAGGCTAAGCCATTGTCTGAGTACGACAACCTTTCGAATGCTGCTTATCTGCGAGCTCAAGAGGATTATCTTATGGGTATCAATTTCTCTCGTATTCTGACCTTAAAGTATGGATCCGAGGTTCAAAGGCTCCTAAATTCTCAGAAATGGACGGCTATTTCCGTTGGACGTGTTATGACCTGCGTGCTTGGTATGGTAGTTCGAAGAGAACGAGAGGTTAGAAGCTTTGTTAAGACCCCTTTTTATCGAATATTAAGTGGCTTACAGGCAGAGAATAAAGAATTTATGGCAGAGTTTCGTGCCATAGAGGGTTCCAAATATTTTAATTCTCCACTCCTTTATAAAGAAAATGGTTTTTCTGAAAAAACTTCAGCTGTAAAGTTTATCTCAGAGCTGGCTGGTGATTTACCAGAGACCAATGAGGATGGAACCTGGAATGCAAAATTAGAACCGGAGGAAGCACCGAAGCTACTTGCAGAAATTGTCCAGCTAGAGAAGAAAAAGGAAACAAAAAATCCTCCCTTGTTATATAACTTAGCGGAATTACAAAATGATTGTTCCAGATTTTTCAAGATTAGTCCGGATGAAACCTTAAAGATTACCCAGGAATTATATGAGAAGAAACTGGTTACCTATCCCAGAACGGATGCCAGAGTATTATCTACGGTAGTTGCTAAGGAAATCTATAAAAACATTAAGGGTCTGCAAGGACTAAATCAATTCTCCGGGTTTGTTAGTGAAATTATGGAAATGGGTTCTTATAAAAACATTGCGAAGACCCGCTATGTCAACGATAGCCAAATTACTGACCACTATGCTATTATACCAACGGGTCAGGGGCTTAATGCTCTGGGTTCTCTTGCACCAACTACATTTAAGGTGTATGAAACCATAGTAAAACGTTTTCTTTCCATCTTTTTTCCAGCAGCAGAGTACCGTAAAGTAAGTCTTGTTGCTAAGATAAAAGAGGAAAGTTTCTTTGCCTCCTTCAAGGTTCTTGAGAAAGAAGGATATCTTAAGATTCTTAACAATGGTACAGAAAAGTCTCAAGCTCCTTCTACCACAAAAGGCAAGGGAGAGGGTAATACAGAGGAAAGTGACAATCAGGAAGAGGATAGTTCTGATCAGGAGCTTTTAGAAATCATCAACAAGTTGAAAAAAGGTATGAAGCTTCCGGTCAATCTATTAACCATAAAAGAAGGAGAAACTACTCCTCCGAAGAGATACAATTCCGGTGCTTTAATTCTTGCAATGGAAAATGCAGGTCAGCTAATCGAAGATGAAGAACTTCGTGCTCAGATCAAAGGAAGCGGGATCGGAACAAGTGCAACACGAGCCGAAATCTTGAATAAATTGGTGAAAATAACTTATCTAAACTTAAATAAAAAGACTCAGATTATTACACCAACCTTAATGGGTGAATTAATCTATGATGTAGTGAATTCTTCAATTAAATCCTTACTGAATGCAGAGTTGACTGCTAGTTGGGAAAAGGGGTTGACCTACGTTTCAGAAGGGCAGATCACGAAGGATGAATATACACAAAAGCTTGAGGGCTTCGTAGCTAGGATGGTAAATGGTGTGAAAATGCTAAACAATCAGTCACAGCTATCAAAATATTTTAGCGAAGTCTCAACTTATTATAAAAAGTAGTGAATAAAAGATGAAAGATGAATGAGAGTTCATCTTTCATCTTTTTATAAATGCAAAGTATAGGAAAGCGACTTATCCTAATAATGGGTTAGAGATTTGGTCTGCCCGATAGGTATTTTTGCTATGGTTATTGTTGTTTTATTTGATTATTAAGAAGATTTATTTGGTAGGATTGACTATTTATTTACACTATGTTACCATGACGTTGACGCAAAAATATAAGTTCAAAAAAGGAACTTGTTCTTGTATAAGAGTATTTGCGTAAAAATGTTCACATAAGGAGGTGCCATTCATAAAATAGTAGTAAGAAAAATATATTTTTCAATTTGTAACCCATTCACAAGACCAACCCAAGGTCTTTCTAACAGAAATGTTTAAATTAGCGCCATGTACCTTGATTGGGGATTTATTTCGAGGTTGACGAGGTAGAGAGTTATCGAAAGTTTCGGCGGATGCTCTCTCATGCACTTGGGCATGTAATATGACGACAAAATAATAGGCAACTATGAAACAAAAGCGTCATAACCAAGAGAATGAATTAGGAGCAGAAAGTCTTCGTATCCATACGTAAGCTTTCTTGTTCTGAGAATTCATGTTTAGAATTGAAATTTTTGAATTTATTAAAAACTACGCTATTTCTATGCACTTTTTTAAAAGAATTTTATCCCAAAAAATAAGAGAAGGGTCTATTTGATTGCTGAGTAATATTTATAAGACAATAAAAGCATCCTTTACGATAAAGCTGTTAAAGGGAAGCTTACTTTTCTTGCGGGCAAATGGGAGTATGGAATAAAAAGATGGGTCGAAATCGTATGGTTGAATGTAGAAGGAGGATTTAATATGTGTGGTATTGTTGGATATATAGGTAAGAAACAAGCAGCTCCCATCTTATTAGAGGGGTTATCAAAATTAGAATATAGAGGTTATGATTCTGCGGGTCTTGCAGTTCATGATGGTAAAAAGACAGTAATTGCAAAATGCAAAGGTAGATTGGCAGCCTTGAGTGAACTGACAAAAAACGGTGAGACATTAGAAGGAACCCTTGGAATTGGTCATACAAGATGGGCAACCCATGGTGCACCCTCCGATACGAATTCTCATCCACATTTTAATACCAATTCGTCCATTGCAGTCGTTCATAATGGTATTATTGAAAATTATGTTAAAATCAAGAAAAGATTAATCGAAAAAGGTTATGAGTTCCAAAGCCAGACGGATACGGAAGTGGTGGTTCAGCTACTGGATTACTATTATGAAGGAGATGCACTTGCAACCATTGCGAAGGTGATGACTAAGCTGGAGGGTTCTTATGCCCTTGGTATTGTGTTTAATGAACGTCCCGATGAATTTTATGCAGTTCGTAAAGACAGTCCCTTGATTGTTGGTGTGTCAGAAGAAGGGAATTATATTGCCTCCGATGTACCTGCGATTTTAAAACATACGAGAGATGTTTATTACATTGAAAATGGTGAAATCGTTCAATTATTTAGGGATAAGGTAAATTTCTATAACCCAGATCTAGAGCCTGTCAATAAGGAAATGAAGACGGTAGAATGGGATATCACAGCAGCTGAAAAGGGTGGTTATGAGCACTTCATGCTTAAGGAAATTCATGAGCAGCCAAAGGCAGTCCGAGATACGATTAACCCAAGAATACGCGATAATGATATCGTTATCGATGAGCTTAATATGAGCGAAGAACAAATCAAAAACCTGAAGAAGATCTACATCGTAGCCTGTGGCTCCGCATATCATACAGGAATGACCGGAAAATATGTAATTGAGGATTTGGCACGAATTCCGGTGGAAGTTGATCTTGCCTCAGAGTTTCGCTATCGTAATCCCATCTTAGAAGAGGGGACTTTAACCGTAATCATCAGTCAATCCGGTGAAACAGCGGATTCTTTGGCTGCACTCAGAGAGGCTAAGAGTAAGGGAATTAAGGTTCTTGGCATTATTAATGTAGTTGGAAGCTCCATTGCAAGAGAAGCAGATAATGTAATCTATACTTGGGCAGGGCCGGAGATTGCCGTAGCTACAACGAAGGCATATTCCACACAATTAGCAGCCCTATACCTGTTGGCAATGCATTTTGCAAAGGTTCGTGGGACACTTACACAGGAAAAATTTGATCATTTATTAACGGATTTAAGAAAGCTACCGGAGCAGATTCAAGATATTTTAGATCATAAGATACCTGAGATCCAATATATTGCTTCAAAGTATGTTGCAGTAAAAGACAGCTTTTTTATCGGTAGAGGGGTTGACTACACCACAGCCTTAGAGGGTTCATTGAAATTAAAAGAGATTTCTTATATCCATTCGGAGGCTTATGCGGCAGGTGAATTAAAGCATGGCCCCATCGCCCTTATTGAAGAAGGGACTACGGTTACTGCAATATTAACGCAGGAAGAACTTGTTAAGAAGACCATAAGTAATATTGTAGAGGTTCAATCTAGAGGTGCCTATGTTTTATCGATAGCAACGGATGGAATGGAAGAAGTTGCTAAGGTATCGGACCTGACCATTCAAATTCCTACCACGGATAAACATTTTACTACCTCCCTTGCAGTAATTCCGCTACAGCTTCTTTCTTACTATGTATCGGTAGGAAAAGGATTGGATTTAGATAAACCTAGAAATCTTGCAAAATCCGTAACAGTAGAATAAAATAGTAATAAATAACAAGAAATTTCGAATAATAAAAGTAATCGATGAGTTTAGATTATTTCTTTGGTGATTGCGAAACATTACGCTGTTCATTGTTTTGTATACATGATAAAAGTTTCGCAATCACCCAAATATCAATAATGGGAGGAATTAACATGTCGGAACAACTTATGATACATAGGATATTAGATTTAACACAGACCATTGCAGCGGATATATTTGATGGATTAAGCTATCCTTGGGAGGCACTCTCTAAGATTAAGAGTGAAATTCTTAAAATAGGAGCAACCTTATCCTGTGACGAATATGATAAAATCGGTGAGGATGTCTGGATCGCCAAGTCTGCAAAGATTGCACCGACAGCCTCTATAAGTGGTCCGACAATTATAGGAAAAGATGCAGAGGTTAGACATTGCGCTTTTATCAGAGGGAACGCCATTGTCGGAGAAGGTGCTGTTGTTGGTAATTCTACAGAACTAAAAAATGTAATTTTATTTAATAGGGTGCAAGTGCCGCATTTTAACTATGTTGGTGACTCCATTCTCGGTTATAAAGCACATATGGGAGCTGGTTGTATAACTTCTAATGTCAAATCCGATAAGACATTGGTTACAGTTCATGCAGGGGATTTGAAGATGGAAACCGGACTTAAGAAATTTGGGGCAATTTTAGGTGATCATGTAGAAGTTGGTTGTAACAGTGTCCTTAATCCTGGAACTGTAGTAGGAAAAAATGCTAATATTTATCCATTATCCATGGTCAGAGGATATGTTTCAGAAGCAAGTATTTATAAAAAAGCCGGTGAAGTGGTAACAAAATATTAATCAGAAGCAGCTGATAAAATTTGGATTGACATAGAATAGAACACAGAGATTGAATAACCTCGGAAATGATGAAAAGTTTTCGAGGTTGATTTTATGTGTATTGCAATGAATGAAATACGTAACAATTTATGAAGTGAATAAAACTGTTAGATGGAGATGGAAGAGGGGGATGGAGTAGGGGAGGAAAAGGGAGAAGAAACAGGTTAAGAAATAAGGTGATGGGAGGAATTGGATGACCTAACAGAAAAAATCTTATAAAAAACTATAGACTTATTGTAGGTTTTATGCGAAAATATGTTAAGTATGTAACAAGGATGGCACAAGAATGTGGTATACTTGTTATTTCAACCTGTCATTTATCAGGCTAATCTTACTGCCTTTGATAAATATATGTAAGCATTATATTTTGATAGAGAAATGAAATGCGATACTATGTAAATTGAAAGGAGTTTCAAAACATGATTTATTCACATGAAGTTCAAATGATGTGTCCGGTAACTCAGGGTGCTCGTCACGGTGCTGCACCTATTCCGGAAGAAGCAAAATGGGTAAAGGCAAGAGAAGTTAAAGATATCTCCGGCTTAACTCATGGTGTGGGCTGGTGTGCACCTCAACAGGGTACCTGCAAATTAACTCTTAACGTAAAGGAAGGTATTATTCAAGAAGCTTTAGTTGAGACCATTGGTTGCTCCGGTATGACACATTCCGCTGCGATGGCATCAGAAATTCTCCCTGGTTTAACAATTTTAGAGGCATTAAATACAGACTTAGTGTGTGATGCTATTAATACAGCAATGAGAGAACTATTCTTACAGATCGTATACGGTAGAACTCAAAGTGCTTTCTCCGAGGATGGTCTTCCGATAGGAGCTGGTCTTGAGGACTTAGGTAAAGGTCTTAGAAGCCAGGTAGGTACAATGTATGGTACATTAGCAAAAGGTCCTCGCTATCTTGAAATGACCGATGGTTATGTAACAGGTATTGCATTAGATGATAATAACGAAATTATCGGTTACCAATTCGTTAATTTTGGTAAGATGATGGACTTCATCAAAAAAGGTGATGATGCCAACACAGCACTTGAGAAATCCAAAGGCCAATATGGTCGTGTAGCTGATGCTGTTAAGATCATTGACCCAAGACACGAATAGTAAAGGAGGATACATAGAATGGCTTTATTTGAATCATATGAGAGAAGAATAAATCAGATCAATGCTGTTTTAAACAGCTATGGCATCGCTTCCATCGAAGAAGCAGAGAAGATTACGAAAGATGCCGGACTTGATGTTTACAATATGGTTAAGGGAATTCAACCGATTTGTTTTGAAAATGCTAGCTGGGCATACATCGTAGGCGCTGCTATTGCAATTAAAAAGGGCGCTAGAAAGGCTGCTGAAGCTGCAGCTGCAATTGGCGAAGGCTTACAAGCATTTTGTATTCCCGGATCCGTTGCTGACCAGAGAAAGGTTGGTATCGGTCACGGTAACCTTGGTAAGATGTTATTAGAAGAGACTACTGATTGTTTCTGTTTCTTAGCAGGACATGAGTCCTTTGCAGCAGCAGAAGGTGCTATCGGTATTGCTATGTCTGCTAATAAAGTAAGACAAAAGCCTTTAAGAGTTATCTTAAATGGTCTTGGTAAAGATGCAGCTCAAATCATCTCCCGTATCAACGGCTTTACTCATGTTGAAACAGAGATGGATTATTATACCGGTGAGGTTAAGGAAGTTTCCCGTAAATCCTACTCAAGTGGCCCTAGAGCAGCGGTAAACTGCTATGGTGCTAACGATGTAACAGAAGGTGTTGCTATCATGCATAAGGAAGGTGTAGATGTTTCCATTACCGGTAACTCCACCAACCCTACCAGATTCCAGCATCCAGTTGCAGGTACTTATAAGAAAGAATGTATGGATCAGGGTAAGAAATACTTCTCCGTTGCTTCCGGTGGTGGTACAGGTAGAACACTTCATCCTGACAATATGGCAGCAGGTCCTGCTTCCTATGGTATGACAGATACTATGGGTAGAATGCACTCTGATGCACAGTTTGCAGGTTCCTCCTCCGTTCCGGCTCACGTTGAAATGATGGGCTTAATCGGTATGGGTAACAATCCTATGGTTGGTGCTACAGTTGCTGTAGCAGTAAGCATTCAGGAAGCAGCTGACGCAAATCGTTTCTAAGCAACGATTGTAAGTTTTAAGAAACGATTGTAAGTTTCAAGAGAATATTATATTTTGAGGATTTCGCGGGTCGTGATATGACTTGCGAAGTCCTCTTTTTTTGCAAAAAGACAAGACTTGTAAATGAGACTTGTCTTTTTGGTTAGAGAATGGTAATATTAATTTTGTTTAATTAATAGACTCTTTATAATTATATCTTAAATTTGGCTATAGAATAGAATGCAAGTAGTTCCGTTCATGATCTGAAGAATTGGATTAGACAATTGGTTGTGGTTAAAAACCATAACCTTTTTTGTTGGATGATAGGACGTCAAGTATTTGTAAATGGATGTTTTACTGCATACGTAATTGACAAAATAACCTATTTTATAGTAAAATTCGCTAAGAATGACAAATTATGTAGATTAAGCTTACTAATTGGGGGGTTAATGAATTGGTGATCGAAAAAGTTAATATTGAAGAATGTAAAGAGGGAGATATACTGGCAGATGATGTATTGAATGATCAAGGGATTATATTGGTTGCCAGAGATACCATTCTAAATGATTATATAATTTTAAAGCTAAAGGCATTAAAAGTAAATATCCTTTCCGTTTATCGATATGAAGAAGACTCTGATCAAGCTGAAGCAAACTTTTTAAAAACATATCAGGAGAATCTATTCCACGTCAAAGAAATGCTCGAAGATTTAGCGAGAGGTAATAACCTGGATTATCAAATAGTAAATAGGATTACAAAATCAATTTACCAGAGTATTAAGGATTGCGGATCAATTGTTAAATATCTTTTAACCTTAAAGAATGCAGACGAATATTCCTACACTCATAGTCTGAATACTGCATTATATGCAATGATGATTAGTACCTGGCTAGGTCTTAGTGAGATTGAAATTGAACAATCCATACAAGCAGGGCTCTTACATGATATAGGCAAATCTCTCATACCGAATGAAATCCTAAATAAAAAGGGAAGGTTAAATGAAGAGGAATTTGAGATAATCAAAAAACATACCATCTATGGATACCATATGCTTGATGATGCCAAGGAGATTTGCAGTGAGATTAAGAAAGCTGTATTATATCACCATGAAAGAATGGACGGCTCCGGTTATCCTTATCGTATTAGTTTAAAGGAGGTAAACATCTACTCAAGAATTATAGCAGTAGCAGATGTATTTGATGCAATGACCTCGGACCGTGTCTATAAAAAACGTGTTACCCCCTTTGATGCTTTTGAAATGTTTCTTACAAACGGGATGGGAATCTTTGATCCAAAAATTATTCGTACATTTACTAAAAAGATGGCTAATCATTTTGTGGGTACAAAAACGAAATTAAGTAATGAAGAAGAGGGAGAGATTGTTTTTATACCGCCCTATGATGTTTTATCACCGATTATTTTAACGCAATCCGGTTACATTGATTTATCAAAGGATGAGAGCTTGAAAATAATTTCTATTCTTTAAAAATTGAGATTCAACGACGCTTGCCATGGTAACCGTCCTATATTAATAATGAAGGGAGTACCGAAACATTGAACTGCTTCCTGTAAGTTAGTTTTAAGCTAACTTATCAGGGTCACTTCACTTATTCTACTACTCCCTTTTTGTGTTATTTTTATTATTTTTTATCTTCTTCTTCAGCCTCTTTCACAATAGCATCAAGTACGTTGATTAAATCATGAATATTATTAAGTTGAACATTGCGCTCTAAAATAGTATTTTTTAGTTCGATGGATAGAGTTTCAAATTTATCCCTAATTGCTGGAGCTACATAAGACATAATATCACCTCAATGATAAGATTTCCAGAAAAAAAGATAATATGTATGAGAGATCTACTTTCTCATTTTTCTTTTTTGTGGAAAATAATCTTATGCTGTACAAAGTAACTGAGACCAAATAGAACACCTTCCGTTACTATTTTACTTATAAATAATGGTACAGAAAGCCTTTCGTTTAGAAAGGAAAGGAGCAGATAGTTCAAACTAAGGATAAGGCCTACCAGCAAATAATACTGTACAAAGGATAAAGATTTACTTCCTTTTTTGTCCTCAAAGACCAAATTTCTATTTAATATATAATTAGTCACAGAACTTACGAGTCTGGCACCTATAACTGCAAATAATAAGTTATCAGTAATACGTTTAAGCAAAAATAATAAAATGAAATCAAGCGCACCACATACAATGGAGGATAAGCTAAATTTAACGATTGGTAGATACACACGAATGGAATCGCGGATGGGGTGGAAATGAGAACCGGCATTTTTATTTTCATAAATAGTATTTATGGGCACACAAAAAAGTGGTAGCTTATCTTTTTTTGCTTGCAGTAATTGATTCATCTCATATTCATATCGATTACCCTCTATCTGTACCAGCCAAGGAAGCAAGCTGGCATCAAATCCACGCAATCCTGTCTGTGTGTCAGTAATCTTATTACCTGTAAGACTGGCAAAGATAAATCTTGTAAATTTATTACCAAAACGACTTTTGAAGGGAACTTTTCCAATAAATTCCCGGCATCCAAGGATAATTGAGACCGGCTGGGTGCTTATGGCCGTTGCTACTTTTTGTATGTCAGACCAGGTGTGTTGTCCATCACAATCAGCGCAGACGAAGCCCTTCGTCTCATTGGCCTCTAACAAATATCGAAATGCCGTCTTTAAAGCGGCTCCCTTTCCCTTATTCGTTTTATGAGAAAGAATGAAACAACCGGCTTCTTTCGCTTTATCAAAGATGGAATTGAAGGACGGGTTACTGCCGTCATTTATGATAATAATGTTGTAGTCACTATTTGATTGGATGTCGTTAATTAATGTAAGCATTCGCTGATCCGGCTCAAAAGCCGGTATTATAATATTCAAGGGATAAACCTCTTTTCTCTTCATTCATTTCAGTATTTGCATGAAAAAGTATTTTATTACTTTTCCAGTATGTTGTGCAATTGTGTTTAAAATATTACCAACGGGCAGAACTCTTTTGGACGTAAGCATTATTTTAACACAGAATCTCAAGATAGCATACTATTGTTCGTTTTTTAAAAAAATTTATCTATAGATAGACATATTAAAACTTACTGATTTCCCACAAACCAAATGAATTCTGTTGAGAAATAACGAGAATTTGTTTTTGGCAATTAATTATAAGATTTTTCACCCTGACAGTCAAATTAATTAGTTCTAATATTCTCAAAGTGGGAATTTATACTAAAAAAAATAAACTTTGACAAAAAATTAATAATAAATTAAAAATCTTAATATACTGTTGAAGAATGATATTTTATATGATAGGATTAATTAACATAATTTGAATTAATTTATGAAATTATAGCAAGGGGGTAATATCTTGGGAGATTTTGATAACCAAAATGAGCAGTACGGAACGAATAATACTGATTCGTCAGGGAATACTAATTCACCTTCAACGAACGACCAAAACACTACGCAACAACAACCGTATGACCAGAATACTACACAACAACAACGGAGTGATCAAAACGCTACACAACA
>JAEWEO010000297.1 GCA_023389295.1 Bacillota bacterium | reverse complement strand
CTAAAATAATTGAGTGGTTATAATATAGACAATAAATCTATAGACAATGGACTAAGAAATATTGGACCAATAAATAATAGTAAAAGAATTGCCAAGACAAATTATATTCCTATGTCTTGGCAATTTTCTATATCCTACGGTTTATTCAAAAATTGCTTATCAATTTCAGGATTGAAGAAATAATAATTTTCAGAATTAAGTGTATCCTTAGTTTTCTCTAAGGCTTCACCAAATCTCTGGAAGTGTACCACTTCTCTACTGCCAATTAGTTTGCATTACACTTTTCCTTTTTTGCTTCGATAATTAATGCAATATTTCAATAATTATAGTAAAATTAAGATGGGTATTGTAGATAATGCATAAAAATGTTGATAGGGGAAAGGAAAATGAGACTTCATAAGCTCATTTGTTATAGATACAATGAAGAGAACAAAGGATCCGTCCATACGTAAGAGGCTATTTATAGGAATCATGGTTTTTTCAGTATTGCTGGTTATCATCATCACATCAATTGCCGGCATCATTACCTATAATACCATGAGGGAACAGCTGATCTATAATCGGAGAATGAGTATAAGATGGCTGCAAGACCGGTTAAACCTAGAGGTAAAGAATTATTCGGATCAGTTTTATGAGTTTGAGGTTAATAAAGACATCCGAAGTCATATAACGACCTGGTGTACTAAGAATTCAGACTTGGATTATAAATCAAAGCTAGAGTTAATTTCTGCGCTTAATGAAACAATTAGTATGGATAAAAATATAAACTCCATGGAGATATACAATTTTGCAAATGATGAGGTTCTCGTTGCAAAGCGTTCCGGTGCGGGGGTGGAAAATATCGGTGATAAATTAGAGCAATGGGAGCAAAGAGAGAATAAACTTCAAACGAATATCGTTTTTCTTCGAACAGAGAAGGAAATTATCGTAGCACATCAAATTTATAATTTTAGCGATAAAAAACCAATGGTGCTAATTAAGATGAAGCTTCGTCCCTATGAGCTTCAGGATATCTTGGAGGATATACAGACGACGAGGGATGAATCCATTTTGATTTATAATGATCAATCGGAACTAATTGAAGCAGAGTACGGGATAGGAGCCGATTTTAAACAGGAGCAGCTGGCTTCCATATTGCATAAGCTGGAGAAGTCAGAGGCACAGGAGATTTATCAGGATGGAAGCTTTTGGTTCTTCCGTGATGTGAAGGGCGGAAAATTAAAGATTTTGATGACTGTTCCTAACAGTTCCATAGTAGAAGCCTTAAGAAGTACCATATTTGCAGGTATCGCAGTCGGTATGGCAGCAGTTCTTATTTCAACCTTAGTATCAATCTTATTTTCCAGAGTGTTTAGTAAACCAATCATTGAGTTGTCGGAGAAGATGCGTACGATTACGATCGATGATTATTCCGATGTTATAGCAAAGGAACGAAGAGATGAAATCGGTATCCTGCAGGATAGCTTTGCTGCCATGCTAGAGCGTAATAAAAGGCTGATTGAACAGGAATACCATACAAAAATAGAAAAAAGAGAAGCGCAAATTAGAGCTTTACAAGCCCAAATCAATCCTCATTTTATGTATAACACCCTTCAGGTGATTGGAGGTATGGCCTTAAAGCATAAGGTTCCGCTTATTTATAATATTACGACAGCTTTGGGGGATATCATGAGATATTCCTTAAAGTTTTCGAATGAAATGGTGTGCTTAAGAGAAGAAATACAGTATTTTAAGTCCTATCTTACCATACAGAACGAACGATTTGGAAATAAGATCAATCTGGAGATAAGGATACCGGAAGAATTGTATGATTATCTTATTCCAAAGTTAATTCTTCAGCCGCTTATAGAGAATAGCTTGGAGCATGGACTCACAAATAAAACAGGGGAGTGGCGTATTCTACTAACCGTAATGCTTATAGAAGAAACAGATCTCTTAATCACTATGGAGGATAACGGCATTGGGATTACAAAAGAACGTTTGGAAGAAATACGGGAGAGCTTAAATAATGATACTGAGAAAGCACTCAAAAGGAGTGTACATATCGGGTTATGCAATGTGAATTCCCGTATTCGTTTAACATATGGAAAAGAGAAGTATGGGGTTACAATCAAAAGTACCTATGGAGAGGGGACGGTCGTCTCGTTGTTAGCTGAGGCTGTAAAGGAGGATGTGATTGATGGCAGTTTATAAAGTGATTATCATTGATGATGAGCCTTGGACGAGAGAAGTAATCAAATCTCTGGCTGACTGGGAAGGGTTGGAGTTAGAGGTAGCCGGAGAAGCCTCGGATGGAGAATACGGCTTGGAGTTAATCCGCTTATTATCTCCGGACATCATCCTAACCGATGTTAAAATGCCACATTTAAATGGCATCGAACTGATGGAAATCCTGCGTAAAGAAAAGAACAATACGCCGGTAATCTTTATCAGCGGCTATGATGATTATACCTATATTCGGAGTGCACTAAAGCTTGATGCACTAGATTATCTGCTTAAGCCAATTAAGCAGGAGGAGTTAAACAAGCAACTGGGAAGCTGCATCGAGGTGTTGAAGGAACGCCAGGTAATCAAAAATGAGATCAAGAGCCTTGAGGGTGGTTTTCTAAATACCTCTTGGGCAGGCACATACTATTCTCTTATTGAGAATTTAAGTGATTCTTTAAAATCTCTGGATGTGCAGATCATTAAGCAAAAGTGTTCAGAGATCTGTCGACTGGTCATACAGAAAGAGGGAGAACATCCGCCTAAGGGTACGATGGTTTGTATTTATTACACCTTAATCAATAGCTTGGAGCAATTTATACTGAGCAGAGATTTTGCCCCGAAGGACTTATTAAAGGCGAATGAAGCAACCTTTGTATTCAGCGGTGACAGCTCTCTAAAAGAAATGATGAGCTACATAGAAAGTCTCTATTGTTTGGCAATAGAGCAATTAATGGAATATAACAAAAACCGGAATCGTCTAGATATCGGTAAAATACAGAAATTCATAGAAGAACATTATACGCAGAGCATAACCTTAGAGCTTACCGCGTTAAACTTCTATGTCAGTAAGGAATATCTGAGTAAGGCCTTTAAGGCAGCTACGGGAAAAGGCTTTTCTGAATATCTGACAGCTCTTCGGATGGAACGGGCGAAGCAGCTGATCCTTGAGTACAGGGTACCGATTAAAGAGGTAGGTGAGATGGTGGGTTATCTGGATCAAGCTCATTTTTATAAAACGTTTAAGAAATTCTTTGGTAAAACACCGGGTGATATCAGAGGTTTAATTATTGACAATAAATAAAGCTTTGATTTGAAAATGTAATTTTATTACCCATCCGTTATGATGTAGATACCGTAAATAAAAAAATACGGTAGGAGAATAAAATTATAATTGAGGAGGGTCAATATGAACGCAATGAAGAAATTACTATCCCTGATGTTAGCAGTAGTCATGGTATTTACATTAACTGCATGCGCAGGAAAGAATACCGACGATACTTCTGGTGATGCGCCGAAGGAGGGTGGTTCCAAGCAGACGGAGGATAAGTCCCAAACGGAGGAACAAAGAGAGGTAGAGCTAAACATTATGATGAGCTTTCCGCAGTATATGGACCAGTGGGAAACTTATTGCAAGCAGTTCGAAGAAAAAATGTTAACCGAAGAAAATATTAAGGTAAAGGTAAACTTAGAGATGCCAAGCTCCGACCAGTATGAGAGCGTATTGCAGGCACGTTTGACCGGAGATGACGCTCCGGATCTTTACACCATACATAGTAATAATATTAAGACCTATTCCGAGGCAGGATATCTTGCAGATCTGTCCGGAGAAGCATTTGCTGCAAAGTTATATGAAAATGTCAGAGATACCGTTTCTTTAGATAAAAAAGTAATGGCGATCCCGATTGAGAGCACTGCATGGGGGGTTCTCTATAATAAGGATATTTTCGATGAATGTAATCTAAAGGTACCGAATACGCTAGATGAATTAATCAATGTATGTAATGTATTGAAAGAAAAGGGCTACACACCATTCTTATTAGCATTTCAGGAGCAATGGGTTCCTCAGCTAATGACAGCTCTTACCATTGGAGGTAAGGTATCTGGCGAGGTACCGGATTGGTTGGATCGCATGTACAGCGACAATGCTTCATATGAAGAAATCAGCGATATTTTTCAGGTGATTGATGTCATCATGCAAAATGGTACGGACCGAGCTATGGAAGAAGGTAGCGAAGCAGGTAGTGCAGACTTTGCAAATGGTAAGGCAGCAATGTATGTGCAGGGAACCTGGGCTTCCAATACCATTATGACAACGAATCCGGATATGAATATGGGAGTATATGCGCTTCCGATTACGAACAATCAAGACAGTACCTTAATCAACCTTTCAACCTCTACTACCATTGGAGTATATCCTGAGAGTGATAATTTAGACATTGCACTAAAGTTTGCTAATTATGTTATGGATGATAAGGACTCATCTGCTTTGTTCCAGTCCTGTTCCTTTAATCCGGTTGCAACCGTTCACAATTATGAGACTACCTCCTGGGTAAAGGAAGCTTACGAATATGTGGAAGCAGGACGTTCCTATCAGGATCTGGTATTGCCGTCCTCTGTTACGGATGAACAGGGCAAATTATTACAGGAATACTATGTTGGCTCCATTACCAAGGAAGATATCATCAAGTATCTCGATAAGGTATTCAAAGAAGCTAATAAATTAAATCAATAAATTTTATATAGAGCTGCTGCAAATTCAAAAATTTCGCAATTACCTAATACATTTGTGGAATGAGAGGAAGGATTTTGCAGCAGCCTTTCATTAAGGAGATCATAGGAATGACAAAGAAAAAAAGGGAAAACTTAAGTCTTTTATTATTTGTTGCCCCCGCTTTTATCGTATACTTTATCTTTAAGCTTTATCCGGCAATCATCGGGATAGTATACGCTATGACGGACTGGAACGGACTAAATCGGGACTATCAATTTATTGGTATGAGCAATTTTATAGAAATCTTTGGGGATATAAATTTTTGGAAATCGATCCTATTTACCAGTAAATATGTACTGGTGATGCTGTTTGTCGCGAATATCTTTGCACTAGGGCTTGCGGTTACCATCGAGAGTCGAAGCAGGGCAAGAGGATTTTTTCGAACTCTTTTTTATATGCCCAATATGATCAGTATGATCATCGGCGGATATATGTGGAACTTCATCTTTACGAAGGTTCTCTATTATATGGCAGACCATTGGGGGATGACCTTCCTTGATAAGTCTTGGATCGGGAACCCCAAATACGCCTTTCTAGCAATTATCATTGTATCCTCCTGGGGAATCGTAGGCTACCTAATGATCATCTATATGGCGGGATTGCAGGGCGTTCCGGTTAATTTGAAGGAGTCTGCTGCACTAGACGGAGCAAATGCCTGGCAAAGCTTCTGGAAGATAACCTTTCCTATGATTTTACCGGCGCTCACTATCTGTCTATTTTGGACGCTGAATTCAACATTTCAGGTATTTGATGTAATCTATTCCTTAACCGGAGGAGGTCCGGGAAGGGCAACGCAATCCGTTGCGATTAATATTTACGAGGAAGCCTTTACCGGAAATAGTAGGTACGGCTATGCGACAGCAAAGTCTACGGTATTATTTCTGGTTATCTTTCTTATTACGATAATCCAATTACGGATCATGAAGAGAAAGGAGCAGGAATTATAATGAAAAAGAAACGTCTGATAAATAGTATCCTTGTATATACCGGTCTGGTGGTGCTTTCCTTCTTCTGGCTGTTTTCGCTACTGATGGCCTTGATGAATTCCTTTAAGACAAATGGGGAGCTCCTAACAAACGTAATGTCACCTCCGACTTCTTTAACATTTGATAATTATCAACGTACGATTGAGAAGATGAATTATTTGCGAAGCTTTTTAAATACAGTATTATTGTCCTTTTTAAGTGTTTCCATGATAATACTATTTTCCGCTTTGGCAGGTTGGAGACTTAGCAGGACGAAAACAAGGCTGTCCTCCTTCCTTTTTGGACTCTTCGTCTTCTCTATGCTGATACCATTCAGTTCTATCATGATTCCCTTGTATAAGGTAATATTGACACTACATATAAAGAACTCGTTGATCGGTCTATCCTTTGTCTACTCAGGACTTGGAGTCAGTATGGCTATTTTTCTCTATCACGGTTTTGTCAAGGGAATACCCTTTGAACTTGAGGAAGCGGCAGGAATTGATGGCTGCAGTAACCTCAAAACATTTTTCTTAATTATATTGCCGATGCTAAAGCCGATCACGGCAACTATTTGCATCACCAATGTATTATGGGTTTGGAATGATTTCTTACTGCCACTCATTACAATTTCAAAGAATAAAAAGTACAGTTTGCTATTGTCCACGAATACCTTATTCGGTCAATATAGTAGTGACTGGTCAGCTATCCTGAGTGCTTTGATTCTGTCTGCAATACCGGTTATTCTATTTTATGCAATTTTCCAGAAGCAGATATTAAAAGGCATTACCGATGGGGCAATTAAAGGATAAGAAAGATGATAGCAAAGCATAGCAAAGATGAGTACTGGAAAAAGAGTA
>JAEWEO010000224.1 GCA_023389295.1 Bacillota bacterium | reverse complement strand
CCTGCTCCATTCTTCCCTACTAGTCCATAGATTGAACCTTTGGGAACCTGCATGGAAAGACCGTTTAGTGCTTTAAAATGCCCATACTGCTTTGTTATGGCATTCGTTGTCAATACATATTCCATTTCTTTGCCTCCTTACGTTTAATGACGTAACTTTAGCAGGTAATGGTTAAGAAACTGGTAAAGATAACAGTAAAGAAATAGTAAAGATTTATTCTTTACCACGGATTTTTACTCAAAATCTTTTCGCAGTTTAAATCCAATTCCCCAGATTGCTTCAATATAATCTTTATTGCTATCCTCTCGTAACTTCTTTCGCAAATTACTGATATGTACTTTTAGTGAGCTTTCCATACAGTCGGGTGTATCTTCGCTGATTTTATCAAGCATTACAGATTTCGTAATAATCTGAGATGGATTTTGCATTAGAAGTTTCAAGATAGCATATTCTGTTTTTGTTAATTTCACATAATTTTCTCTAACTAAGACCTGATGCGTAAGAGGATTTAGTGATATCTCCTCGAATATTAGAAGGCTTTGCATTCTAGTTCCCTCAGCACTACGAAGGTGGACTACAATCCTTGCCAAAAGCTCACTTATGTCAAAGGGCTTTGTCAGATAATCTACGGCACCGCCAAGAAGCTGATTCACTTTATTCTCTACATCTACCTTTGCGCTAATAATAATAACCGGTATCTCTTTAATTTGCGGTAAAATTTCTTCTCCGGACAACCCAGGTAACATTAAATCCAGTAGCACCAGGTCCGTCCTATTATGGCCCAGAAGAAGTAATGCCTCTGTCCCCGAATATGCTCGTATTACCCGATACCCTTCTTTTGTTAATACCTCTTCCAACATATTTCCTATATAGATATCATCATCTATGACCGCGATTGTTTTTATACTAACACCTACTTTCTTCTACTGAATAGCCAATACTGATAAACTCCAATGATATAAATCTTTAATAATACAATCTCTGGTAATTATCCTCTTGATATTTGTATTAATGTACATATTTTGATACAATCACATCATCAATATCAATGGTCATAATAGTACCAGACTTATATAATTCTAATTTTACCATTCATATGCTCTATCCCCCCTTCACATAAGAAACGATTAAAACTAGGAAATGTCACGCAATCATGAAAGTTTTCGTATTATTGTTTACTCAATCCACTATCATTCAAATTATATCATCACAATTTTATTACTACCAGTAATTGTTATATAATATCCTGATAAAATCCACCTAGTTTGACTCATAATTTAAATACTATTTTAATAATATTTTTTATCTTCTCTATTCTATCTCAGTTGACAACAACCATCCTATCTGCTATTTTAGTTAAGTAAATATAATTAAATTAGATTAACTATAGGGGGATCCCATGTTCTTGCAGAATACCTTAAATCAATTCTTCTACACAATGACAATCAATGAGCTTCAATTGATGAATGAAAAATTTCAAAGCCTGAATGTTACTTATAACAGTCTTTTATATTTGGATATTATAGCTTACTCCGATCAGTGTACTACTACTTTCCTGGCACAATCACTTCACATTTCTAAATCAGCAGTTACGATTAAGATAAATGAAATGGTGAAACAGGGGCTTATCACTCGGCACCAAAGCGAGGCTGATAAACGGGTTTTTTATTTGAAGCTTAACGAAGACATTGCAGACATCTACCGTAAATATGATAAAGCATTATATAAGGCAATCGAAGTTGCAGATAAAACTTATTCCAAACAGGAGCTGGAAACCTTTTGCAAAATTATGTCTGACATAGAAAAAATATATATTGAGGAAATTCATAATGAAAAATAATTTAGCACAAAACTTTACGATCAAGTCATTACTTAAATTTACTGCACCTACTACCATTATGCTTGTATTCATGTCCCTTTATCAAATGGTTGATGGTATCTTTGTATCTAACGTGGTGGGTGAAAATGCTCTATCTGCCCTAAATATTGTATATCCAATTCCCAGTATTATCCTAGCAATCTCCATCATGCTTGCAACTGGAGGAAGTGCAATTGTTGCTAAAAATATGGGAGAAGGGAAGGCGAAGGAAGCCAAACAAAACTTTTCCTTAATCATATATACAGGAATTTTGATTGGTATCTTATGTACTATCATTAGCCTTATTTTTATCGAGCCAATCCTTCATGGTCTAGGTGCTACAGAACTTTTGTACCAATACTGTTATGATTATCTATATATTATGGTTTTGTTTTGCCCGATTACTATGCTGCAATTGCTATTCCAAACATTTTTTGTTACTGCTGGGAAACCACATCTTGGTTTAGTTCTGACGGTAATTGGCGGTGTTACAAATATTTTGTTAGATTACTTATTTATTATACAACTGCAGATGGGTGTTAAAGGTGCTGCAATAGGAACCTGCATCGGTTATACAATACCTGCCGTTATAGGGTTAATGTACTTTATCTTGAAACGAAATGGAACCCTCTATTTAGTCCGTCCAAAACTTAGACTACGAATGCTTGCTCATACATGTATCAATGGTTCCTCCGAAATGGTAAC
>JAEWEO010000185.1 GCA_023389295.1 Bacillota bacterium | reverse complement strand
ATTAACTGTTCTGAATAAAAGTCTCTTCTAAGGCCTTTGATGAAAATAAATACTTTTTTCTTTCCTGTAGGTTTGGTCTTCTCTACTTTAAAATGAAGTTGCTCTTTGGTGGTACCATAGAGCATGGTTTCCATCACCTGTCGTGGTGTATTGATGGAGTCATAGGAACAGAATTTCTCGAAGAATTCAGGATAACCCTTATGCTCTGCCTTTAATTCTGCTATCAGCTCATCCACCGTATCTGCTTTTGGAAGATCCAGTTCATCGAGATCAATATAAAGACCTCTACCATTTTTATATTCTTCTCTATCATAAGTAAATAGAATCATTTTACGCTTGGTTACACCATAATCAAACATGATACTGGAGTAATCTGTAACTAGAGTATCACATGCATTTAAGAAATCATAAGTTTCATATTTTGAAGGAATTTCCTTCACATGCTTATAGATACTGTAATCCATCTCATTCTTTACATAAGGATGAAGCTTAACATAGAAAATCTGATTATCGGTTAATTTGCTATCGATATCTGCAAAATAAGCGCTGAGCATTTCCAGCTGTTTTCCTGTTTCCTTCTTATGAAGCAAACCTCTCCAGGTAGGCATATAAACAATAACCTGTTTATCATCAATTTTCATTTCCAGCCTGATCTGACGATAACGGTTCTTATGGAAGAAAGCTGAATTCCTAGGATAACCGGATACTAGGACGGTTCCCGGGTAAATGTTCTTAATCATATAATCTTCTAGGAATACATCCCTGGAGAAATCATTCTGATAGAGTAAATAATCGGCAATTAAAAAGTTTCTTTGAACATTACCAAGTGCATACTCACGATCCGGTACAATTCTACCCATGGCTTTTAACGGAGTTCCATGCCAGGTATTAAGATAAACCTGTTCTTTCTTCTTAATGAAGTAAGGAGGGAAGCTGGTATCCGTTACCAGATATTTTGCACTAGCTAAGGCTCTGATATATTCCTTTGATCTAACTTCGATCATATGAACATGTCTCATACCATAGTTATCAAGTAACTCCTTGTACTGCTCCATAAGCTTTTCTTCCATTCCAAGAAGTACTCGGAATTCTTTATATGGTTCATGGGATAATTCTTGCATTAGAGCAAAGATATTACCTGCAATATCCTCACCATGTTTTGAAACAAATAAAATGTCCTTCGGATTTACGGATAACTTCTGATACATCTTCGTATAATAAACGGTTGAATTACCTAACAAGATACCGATGATAGGGAATTTCTTTTTAATAAGTCCTAAGCGATTCTTACTCTTTCTAAATTTCTTTAACCGTTTTTTCCATTTCTTACGCTCATCTCTTTGACGTAAGAATAGCTTCATTGCAAATTCAGGTGTGTATTCACGAATTCTCGTCAGACGAATCATCTGCTTTTTATTTGTATAAAGCTTTAGCTTTTTCTTTAAAGCGCCAGAGGAATAACGAAGGTAATGATTATTATGCCAATCGGGCAACTCCTTGTCTAAAAACTCCTGGGTCTTACGAATGATCTCTAATTTAATTGCCAATTTCCCTTTATTACTACCTTTAAAAAGGGAACCATAGCGATATAAGAAATGCCTGGTACAAATATACTCCAATTCGTCATAATAAAGTTCCATGTACCCATTTCTTTTCATGAATTTAAAAAGAAGAGTAAATGCTTTTATAATGTCTAGGGTCTGTTCAGAAAAACTATTTAAAAAGCCTCCCTGTGTAGTTCTACGATAATTATAAAGCGGTTCTTCTACCACACCAATGCTCTCTGCTTTACAGCAGGCTTCAAATACCAATACCAGATCTTCAAAACGTATATTTTCAGGGAATTTAAGTCCCTCCAGTATACTTCTGCGAAATAGTTTGTCCCATGGGAAAGGAGATATATGAGCTAGTTCGTATTTGTGTTCGCTAAGTTTAAAATTACGGTTGATTAATAAAGTTCCGGCTTCTTTCTTGCTTACCTCACCGATACTCTCTCTTTCATATACATTATATCTTCCGCAGATAACAATATCATTACCGTCTGCAATTGCCTTCTGATATAATTTTTCACACATGTCCTCTTCAATAAAGTCATCACTATCCACAAACAGAACAAATTCACCGGTTGCTTTTGTAAGACCATAATTTCTTGCGTGACTTACACCGTGATTTTCCGTTGTGAATACCTTCAGTCTGTCAGGATATCTGCCCTGATAATCCTCTAATATCTGAAGACTGTTATCCTTACTGCCGTCATTTACTGCGATAATTTCAACGTCAGGAAGTGTTTGGTTAACCACACTCTCTAAGCAGGCAGCCAGATAACGTTCCATATTATACACGGGCATGATAATGCTTATTTTATAATTTGAATTTTCCACTTAGCATTCCCTCCAAATTGCTTTTTGTGTAATATATTGATTGTAAGATGGTGCGTAACCAGCTTTACAATCGTTTTTTTATATCTACTTATTACTGTCTTCCCTAAAGATATGTAGATATAATCGCTCCGCTGATTTTCCATCTAGATATCCATAATTTTTATTTCTAAATTCTCTTATTTTCTCTAAATTAAACTGATTGTTCTTTAATAAAGTAATTAGGTCCTCGGTATTACTTATAACAGGACCGGGTATATATTCCTCGTAGTCAAAATAGAAGCCCCTACCGTAATCTGAAAACTGTTCCAAATCATAGGCGTAAAAAATCATCGGTTTTTCCAGTAAACTATATTCAAAGATAATTGAGGAGTAATCCGTAATTAAATAATCAGCTACTAAAAGCAAGGTATTAAGATCTTTAAATTCAGACATGGAAATTAAGTTATCCTGCTTCTCCTTATTATGCAATTCCTCTCTTTTGTAGGCGTCTGCAACAAAAGGATGAAGACGTAGTAAAAACACATAATCCTCAGGCATTTCTTTGCCCAGTTTTAATGTGTCAAGCATCAACCTAGGATGATCCTTCTCCTGATCTCGGAAGGTGGGTGCGTACAATACTAGTTTTTTACCTGAAAGTTCAGGATATTCCTTGTAAAATTTTTGTTTTCTCTCCGACATTCTACTATGATCAAAGAACAGATCCGTTCGCGGAAGTCCATAAACAAAAACCCTTTCCGGTGATACCCCAAAAGCCTTTGCATATTGTTCTTTTGAAGCTGTTGAATTAACAATCAGATGCGTTGTGCATTCATTCGCACGCTTTTCCAATTGTTTAAGCCTGCCAGTATTTACATCCTGTCCAAACCGTTTGATCGTTCCTGTACCATGCCATAATTGAATCACCTTTACCCGTTTGGGAAATTTCAGATAGGCCATTGGTAAAAATACATTATCAAGCAGTATGAACTGTGAAGTGGCAAGATGATAGGGCTTTTCAATGAAAAATGCGATTTTCCCTATTCGTCTAGAAGCATCTCTTGTAAATTTGCGCTCTTTGTTTTTTAAAGTATAGAAGGTATAACCCTCATTGCGCTTTTTAAGATATTCTATCATTGCTCCTACATTACCATCACGGCTGCTATCGTGAGTCATAATACCGAATACTTTCTTCGGTTTTATAGAAAAAAACAAACGAAAAAAATAATAAAAAAATGCAAATATAAGATAACCGATTTCTTTCAATTTGTACCTCCATGTGAAAGTATCAAATCCACTACTTTCTTAGACGCTTCCCCATTATCTGCATGATTATATTTTTTCATAAATAAGGCATACTTCTCTCTATAATCTTCAAAGTCATAACAAAGAATTGCATCAACCAGCTTCTTAGTCGTCATTACAATTGGCCCCGGTGCTTCCATAATAAAATCAAAATAAAAACCTCTCAGCTTGTCCTGATATTTCTCCAAGTCGTAGGTATAGAAAAACATTGGCCTCCTAAGTAGGCTGTAATCAAACATAACGGAGGAATAATCCGTTATCAGTAAATCCGAGACCAAATAAAGCCCTGCTATATCAAAAGAGGCATCAAATTGATATAAAAAGCCTTGATAGCGGTTGATATCCAATTTCTCACCGACCAAATAATGCGCCTTTATTATAATAACATATTCCGACGCTAATTTCTCCAATAAATATTCAAAATCCATTGCCTGACTAAATTTATATGTTAAATCGTTATAATGTTCATTATCTCTCCAGGTAGGTGCATATAAGATAATTTTTTTATCTAGTGGCAAATTCAGTTGTTTTTTCAGTTTCTGTATCTCTTCCCCATTATTTCTATGAAATAAGATATCGTTTCTTGGATATCCAATTTCCAAAATCTCTTTGTTAAAAGCAAAAGCTCTACGAAAAATTTGGGAAGAATAACTATTTTGTGATAGCAGGTAGTCCCAAGTAGCGGAGTTTTTAGCAAATTTCTTCTTATAATCCTCTATACTTTTCTCACCTGCCATAGTAACCTGTTCCATGTCAAGTGCAAGTCGTTTTAAAGGCGTTCCATGCCAGGTCTGAATATATACCGTGTCCTTTCGCTTTCTTAAGTAGGTGGGCATTCTGGTATCACTTACCCATACACCTGCCTTAGAAAAAAGATAAAAGTATAAGAAGCTGATCCTTTTCACCTTCTTAGCATTGCCGGGAAGTGATACTCCTATATCCTCCAGTATAAAATAGCAACGATATACCTGATCGAGTCCTCTTGCAACCATCTCTTCATAAATATACTTTGGATTACCGGAATAATTTCTCCCTAAGTTACTCTCAAAAAGAATTATCCGTTGATCCGTTCGATGGATTAGAAGAAAAAAATGATAAATCACCAGAACCGGAATTTTTATCGCCTTTTTCATTATTTTTTTCATAAAAATCATACCAATATCTTTCCTAGGTATTTTTAATACGGCTATTTACATCTTAATACCAAGCATTATTTTTGTGTCAATTTCGCATTCAAATCACTCTTGATCTTAGTGGTTGAAATTCCCTCGGTTCGAGGCAGATATACTACTTCACAGTAATCCTTAAGGAAATCAAATTTCCCTTCCCAATCATCACCCATAACAAATACATCGATTTGATTGTTTACTACGTCATCCACTTTTTGCTCCCAGGTATACTCCGGAAGCACTTCATCTACATACTTAATTGACTCAAGAATTATTTTTCTGTCTTCATAAGGGTAATATGCTTTTTTATTTTTAATCGCATTAAATTCATCTGAGGATAAGACAACCACCAGATAATCCCCCAAAGCTCTCGCTCTTCGAAGTAAATTAATATGTCCCACATGAAGTAAATCAAAGGTTCCGTAAGTAATCACTTTTTTCATCGTATTGTCTCCATTCTTACTAATCAAGCATAAGTTATTTATCTATTTATTTCAGCTTACTTTCATATATCTCACTTATCTCTTTTACATCACCCTGTGCAATTAATGTACCCTTCTCCAGTAGTATTGCTTTATTACAGATACTCTTTACTTGTTCAATGTTGTGGGATACAAATAAAACGGTTACACCTGTTTTAAACATGGACTTAATTTTCTTTTCACTTTTTTTACGAAACTTCGCATCGCCTACAGCAAATACCTCATCTAAAATCAAGATGTCCGGTTCTACTACAGTAGCAATAGAAAATCCCAGTCTTGATTTCATACCGGAGGAATAATTCTTAACCGGAACATTAATAAAGTCTCCCAGTTCCGAGAACTCTACAATTTCATTAAATTTCTCTTTAATAAAGTCCTTGGAATAACCAAGCACTGCGCCATATAGATAAATATTTTCAGCCCCAGTATACTGAAGATCAAAACCTGCTCCCAGCTCTAAGAGGGGCGCTATTCTACCACTTGTTGAAATACTTCCTTCTGTTGCTTTTAACACACCGGCGATCACCTTTAAGAGCGTACTTTTTCCTGCTCCGTTGAGTCCAAGAATTCCAACTCTATCCCCCTTCTCTACACAGAAGGTGACATCCTTGAGTGCCCAAAATTGTTTATAACTTATTTGATGACTAATTTTTTTAATAATAAATTCCTTCAGATTGTCAACCTTCTCTTTGTGCATTAAAAATCTAACACCTAGATGGTCAACATTTATCACAACTTTTCCCATGCATACCTCCATATACCACATATTTACTGCGGTTTTACCGTAAGTCAAATCAAATCCTTGATTATGCTGATGATTTTATCAATCTAATTAAATTAGATATTTAGGATGAATTGATCCTGCTTCTTATAAAACATCCAGATACCTAGAACAAGTGCCACTACACTAAATCCGATCGCATAGAGCATTGACCATGCATCTAATGCTTGTCCGTAAATTACTGTATTTCTAAAATTTAAAATAATACAATAAAGTGGGTTGTATTTCAGAATCCAGCGATAATTAGTAATTGTGTCGGGGTTGTAGAAAATCGCGGAACAGTACATGATTAACATTAATATAACTCCCCACAAGTATTCCATATCACGGAAGAAAACAGCTAACGTTGCAAGAATCAATCCAATACCTAGAACCATCAGGAATAATACTGCTAATGGAACAATAGCCTGGAAGATATAAAAGGTGGGCTTAACTCGAAGTACAATAGCAACACCTACCAATACCACCAAGGAAATCAAAAAGGTAATATACTGGGATATGATAGATGCCAGAGGGTAAATATACTTAGGAACATATACCTTCTTAATCATCTGACTGTTCACTCGTATGGACTTCATTGCAGATTTTGTTGAATTTGCAAAGTAGGAGTATAGCAGTCTACCACTTAAAACGAAGATTGGGAACATCTTATTGCTATTGCCTCTAAAATTACTAAATACCATGGTTAATACGATCATCGTCAGTAACGGCTCAATTAGAGTCCATAATATACCTAGATATGATCTTCTATACTTTAATTTAATTTCTTTAATCACTAACTCGGATAGTAAAAATCTATATTTATTGAAATTTTTAATAATCTGTTTCATCGTTATCCCCTTTTAATTGAAATACTGCTTCAGCTACTCTTTTTGCTGCCTGTCCGTCTTCCCAGGCGCAATACTTTTGATAAAAAGCAAAATATTTATCCTTATATTCGAACTGAAGCTCATCTATATTTTGGACTGCACCAATTATCTCCTCTGTTGTAAAAAGTAGCGGACCAGGGAGTTCTTCTTCTATATCAATATAAAATCCTCTTAGCAAATCCCGGTACTTATCCAAATCATAGGTAAAAAATAACATGGGTCTTTTTAAATTTGCATAATCAAAAAATACGGAGGAATAATCCGTAATTAAAATATCTGAAATAAGAAATAGTTCTGAAATATCATCATATTTACTTACATCATAAGCAAATTCTTCGTAACCTGTAATATCGATTTCGTCCGCTATAAAATAGTGCGTTCTTAATAGTATTACATATTCCTTGCTTAATCTTTCCTTAAGCAAGTCCAAATCCAGTTCAAGAGAGAACTTATATCTCCCTTTCGTATAGTATTCATCATCACGCCAAGTCGGAGCATATAAAATAATTTTCTTATCACTTGGCAAACCAAGCTTTTCCTTCACTTGATCGGCTATCTCAAGCTTATTGCTAGCATGCAACAAATCGTTCCTTGGATATCCTGTTTCCAATATTGTTTTCTCGTACTTAAAGCATCTTCGAAAAATATCACTTGAGTACTTATTTGCTGATACTAAATAATCCCAACACCTGGATTGTTTGTAGGTTTTATTCTTATATCTCACCGTTGCAGCATTAATGTCCTCTAAATCAAATACCAGACGTTTTAAGGGTGTCCCATGCCACGTCTGAAGAAATATATTGCCTTTCCTCTTAATAATCCAATCCGGCTGCCTTCCGTTAAAAATATAATATTTGCTCCTTGCCAGATAGTATACATATCGCAAGCCGTACCGTCTTATCTTCTTATGAGGATAAGGAATATTCGTTTTTTTGTCTTGAATCACCCAAATAAATTTATACTTCCCCGGATAATTACGGGCTATATACTCATAAACATATTTAGGATTATTGGAGTAACTTTTTCCGAAAAAACTTTCACATAATACATAATTTTGTTTTAGACGGGTTTTTAAGAAGAACCGTTGATATAGAAAAATATAAAAGGTTCTTCTGTTTTTAGTAACTTTTCGAAACTCTTTCAAGTTCATGTGTCGATTAACGACTTTCTCTGCTCGTACAATGTCGCCTTTTGCAATTGCTTTTAATACTCTACGGGAATACCCCCGGTAATTTTGTATCAAGCTTTGACTAATGGATTGTATTATGCGACTCATCTTGGTGAACTTCTTGATTCTGTCAGGATCATCGTGATTGGTTCTAAGCCGTGGTGCATAATAATTAATGCAATAATCAATGACTTTTTGATCAAGACTTAACTTTACTCTTTCATTCGACTGAATAAGATTACTCGCATACAAATAAGTCTCTGTATACTCATGAAAACTTCGATTACCCTTCATTTGCAAAAGAGCCGGATAGCGACTAGCCTCTCCATGAATACGTTTCATATAAATTGCCTGCGGTACATACTCCATCCCTTTAGCAACCATAATTACTTGTAACAAGAAAGGATAATCCGATAAGAACTTTATTTTCTCTGAAAACTTAAGATCATATTCTTCAATGAAAGCTCGTTTGATAAGCTTATTTAATACTGTAACATTTCGGACCCCCTTCTTCCCTGCGAATAATCGGGTCAAATGTTCTGTGAAGGGATTAGTACCATCCTCTAAATCTATCATCGTATCTGAAAGATCAATCGAGTTGGTGGTGTCCTCTGCTTCCAGGGTATTACTATCTAAAAACTCTGTAAAAACACTTTTCTTTACCCAGGTACCGACATTCCTACCATAGACCAAATCAGCTCCCGTCCGATCG
This sequence comes from Bacillota bacterium, assembly GCA_023389295.1. Taxonomy (GTDB): domain Bacteria; phylum Bacillota; class Clostridia; order Lachnospirales; family Lachnospiraceae; genus Mobilitalea. The sequence goes on along the minus strand of JAEWEO010000185.1, from coordinate 4,688 downwards.
GCTTTCGCAACAAGTAAGCTTAATGTGTCAGGAAGAATAAAATCATCACAATCTAAAAAGTAAATATATTCGCCTGTAGCAACCGTTAGTCCGTGGTTTCTGGCTGCTGCCACACCTTTATGCTCCTCAAAATAACAGTATTTTATGATCATTGTTTTCTGATACATTTGCATGATTGCAGATATATCCTCTTGTACGTTATCACAAACCAGAATAATTTCGAAATCTTGAAAGCTTTGTTCTGTAAGACTTTCTAAACAATCTCTCAAATATGATATTCCCCTATAATACGGAATAATGACACTAAGTTTCATTATTCTACCTCCGATTTAGGTGCAAATAATCAATCTACTGCGAGGTTTAAAAACTTTACATCAAAGGGATTATAGCATTCTCACTGAAACAAGTCAACTAATGCCAAATAATTTAAGGCTCTATTACCCATTATATGGATATTTGGACAATATTAAAATCAATCATAATAGTAACGAATTCCCTATATGCAAGCGATTTTCTCGCAATATACTATTACTGCACAGGTTAATATTTCCTAAGCAACATGATAAATGAACGATCGGTTTCTAAAACCTTATCAGTTCATATATTATGTAAGATAAAAGCTGCTTACCTTATCTTAAGTTAGCAGCTTTTATACTTATTATTCCATATTTGATAAATTATATTAAAAATGTGTCAATTTTTCTTCAGAAATTGATATAAATAGTTAATACATCATATTTTCTGTCTATTTCGACGCTCTATTTTAAATCTAAGCGATTCAAAGCACTAAAGATTGCACGAATGGATGCCTTTGTAATATTAGAACTTAATCCAACGCCATAGGTAATATTTCCACTTTCCATATCCAGCATATGAATATAAGCGGCTGCCTGAGCGTTCGCACCGCCTCCTAAGGCGTGTTCGTTGTAATCTAGTATCTTAATCTTTACACCAAGCTCCTTTTGCAGCCCTTGCCCAACTGCATCAATGGGACCATTTCCTGTGGCTTCAAAGGTTTTTACAACCCCGTGATCTGTATACTCTACTAAAACATAGGTTGAGGAATCGTCTCGATCAGCTAAATCTTCGATCCGACATTTTATAAAGTGAAGGGGTTCCTTCCTATCTAAATAGGATTTCTTAAACTCATCCATAATTTGATCCGGAGCAACTTCACCCTGCTTTTCCGACAATTCTTGAATTACCTGAGCAAACTCCTTGTGCATGCCCTTTGGCAATTTATAGCCATAGTAAGTTTCCATGACAAAAGCGACGCCACCCTTACCTGACTGACTGTTGATGCGGACAATCGGTTCATATTGTCTACCCACATCGGAAGGATCAATGGGAAGATAGGGAACTGCCCAAATTTTACTATCACGTTCCTTCATTGCCTTAACACCTTTATTAATAGCATCCTGATGGGATCCTGAAAACGCTGTAAATACCAATTTACCAGCATATGGATGCCTCTCATGTACCTTCATTTTACACAAACGCTCATATGCTTCAATGATATCATTTATATTATCCAAATCTAATTCCGGATTAATGCCTTGGGAAAACATATTATAAGCCAGAGTTAAAATATCAACATTACCGGTTCGCTCACCATTTCCAAATAGAGTTCCCTCTACTCTGTCTGCTCCTGCAAGTAAAGCCAACTCTGTACCTGCTACTCCTGTTCCCCGATCATTATGAGGATGAACACTTAAAATAATAGCCTCTCTATTTTTTATATGACGATTCATCCATTCAATTTGGTCTGCATAGACATTCGGTGTATTCATCTCTACCGTTGCAGGAAGATTAATTATCATCTTATCCTCAACCGTAGGTCCCCAACTATCAGAAACAGCCGTGCAAATATCTAAAGCAAAATCAAGTTCCGTACCGGTAAAGCTCTCCGGTGAATACTCTAAAATAATTTTACCCGGAAAATTCTTGGCACATTCCTTCACTAACTGTGTACCTTCTATAGCAATCTGCTTGATTTCTTCTCTTGACATTTGAAATACAACATCTCTTTGTAAGGTAGAGGTCGAATTATATATATGTACAATTGCCCGATTAATTCCCTCCAATGCTTCAAACGTTCTCATAATTAAATGTTCTCTGCACTGCACCAAAACCTGTACTGTAACATCCTCCGGTATTAACTTTCGATCTACAAGTTGCCTTAAGAAATCAAATTCAATTTGAGAAGCAGAAGGAAATCCAACTTCTATTTCCTTAAATCCAAGCTTTACTAATAATTGAAAGAACTCGACCTTCTCTTCCACAATCATCGGTTCAATCAATGCCTGATTACCATCTCTTAGATCAACACTACACCAAATTGGTGCTTTTTCAATTTGCTTTGTTGGCCAGGTTCTTTCTGACATTTCCACAATGGGATTTTTCTGATATCTCTTATAATTTAACATGCGTAGTCCCTCCGAATATAATAATTTTATAGTTTAATTACGGATATACTACGGAGTCGATAGATCACGCTGTAAATTTTAATGATGAATAGCTTCTTCTTGTCTACTCGAGTCCCAATTATATCAATCCTTTCTTTACAAATTTGGTCTTCTTATTCTCTTTTACTGGGATTAATTATAATTTCCTGGTTTTGGATGTTTTTAATTATGTAATTATATGCACGCTTATAAATTAGTTGTATATTTATTAATAAGATTGCATGTTGTTTTTGCTTTATTCCTGTCATTAAATAGAAGCAATACTTGTATAATTAAAAATCCGTATAAGAAAAGTCACTATCCATAGGACAAGGTATATTTATACACCCTATGATAGTGACCCTCATTATATCATTATGGTTTTTCTTTCGCAACTACTTTTTTCTAAATTCGTCTCCAAGACCACTTTTGATTAAATCGCTTAATACGGTTAGGGCCTGGACTTCATCCGGACCTTCACATACCAGTTCAATTTCATCTCCACGCCTTACACAGGCAGATAATACACCAATCAAACTTTTCGCGTTGACTGATTTTGTACCAGACTTAATTGTGATGGTAGATTGGTAGTCAATTGCGTGATTACACAGTACGCTGATTGGTCTTAAGTGTAAGCCGGAAGGGATGTCAATAATTATCTTCTTACTTACCATTAAGCACCTTCCTATCATAATTTTGTTCTCTTCTATTCTGTCAGGTACACGCTGACAAAAGGATTATTACTTATCTTTGCACTTGTTAAACCACCTGTCTCAACAGCAACCTCATAGGTTCCACTTGAGTAATTCAATAAATCAATATATGGTTTAAAGTTCTTAGCTGTCACTTCTTTAAGCTCCTCTGCTGACCCTTCTACCTCTACTGTTATTGGTGCAACCGTAAGAATAACCGCTTGAAGATGCCCTGGTTTATTCCTAATCTCTATATCAGCCGGCTTAATTTGCAATTCCTTTTTCTCCGTTTTCTCTATGACAATATTGATTGCTACTGTTTTATTATCCCCTGAGACTATGAGCCCTTCCGGTAATTTCTCTTGAATATTGATTTCCTTCTCAATATTTTCTCTAGCACCATCAATCTTTTCCGTAATGCGTAGATTTCCAATTGAATCTAGTGCAGCATCCGGACCAGCCACTTCGATTTCTTTTGGCTCATATTCTACCTTGGTCATAACATAGCCGTCGGCTGCCTTTCCCTGTGTATCAATGATCAAATCTATGATTTTTGTCTTATACATACTTATGGTGACCGGTACAGATTTTGAACTGAATTTTAAGTTAGAAGCATCAATTTCATTGCCATCCTTATCAATTGCCTTCGGTTCCTCAGAGGTCTTAAAGGTTTCCGATATATCAGAAACGTCTACTTCAACTATAATTTCTGAAATACGCTCAATCTTACTCTTTGGACCCGATACTCGAAGCATCATACCACCAGCAGATTTTTCAGCAACGTAATATCCTTCTGCAGGCTCACCCTTTTGAACAACATTAACTTTAAAGTTCTTTTCCACCATCTCTTCCAGATTAACTTTCATAACCTGATTCTGTCCATCTGTTACGGTTACCGCATCACCGTATCGGGGACAAGATATATTAATAGTAGTTGCATTAACATCGGATAGCTTCGACAAATCCGCAGTTACCTTAAAATCAGATACGCTTAGCTTATCCGCTATGGATCTTCTTGCCGCTACGGTAAAGTCAATGGTTTCGCCTTCGATAATTTCATAAACCTGCCCAAGTTCTTCAATTTCTTTTTTATTTAGTATAGTAACCGTAACATCATCAAAATATTTTGTGGTAATAGGATCATCAATATTGGTTATCAAGAGCCACAGCAGGGCTGCAAGAATAATAGCCAGAACTTTTAAGCCGAGATTTCTAGTCAACTTCTCTTTCATTCTTTATTCTTCCCCTCCATAGTTTGATTTTCTTAGTTTCTACTGTTTTTTTCTGAGCATCTACTAACTTAGTTCTAAGATAATCCCCGTCTACGTTACGAATTAACTTACCTCCTTTGGCAATGGATACCTTACCGGTTTCCTCCGATACGATGATAGTCAAACTGTCTGAAACCTCACTAATACCTATTCCGGCACGGTGTCTTGTACCCAGATCCTTACTTAACTGCATATTATCGGATAAAGGTAAATAGCAAGTGGCTGCCGCAATTCGATTACCTCTAAGGATAACCGCACCATCATGCAAAGGAGTATTGTGC
>JAEWEO010000176.1 GCA_023389295.1 Bacillota bacterium | reverse complement strand
TCTTAGTACCGATATAAAATTCTCAATATCAACAGGCTTTAACACATAATCCACCACCCCTAGATGGAGTGCCTCTCTGGCATATTCAAAAGATGAATGACCGGTAAGAATCAAAGCATGGTTAAGAATACCTTCCTTCTCTAACTTCCGAAGCATTGTCAAACCATCCATTTCTGGCATTTGTATGTCCGATATAATTAAATCCGGTTTCACCTCTTTAATCACTTGAAATCCTTCCAATCCGTCTGAAGCAATGCCGCATATTTCATGTTCCGTAAATTTATTGATAATTTTAATTAAGCCTTCTTTTGTTTTAGGTTCATCTTCTACTATCACAATGCGCATAATTCTCCCCGCTTCACCATAATTTTCATTATGTCTTTTGCTTTGCCCATTTATACTTCATATGGGATCATAATAGTTACAGTTGTTCCCTGTACCCCTGAGTCTACATGAAAAAAACTATTGTCGCCGTAATATAGCTTTAATCTTGTTATTACATTTCTGACGCCTATGCTTGTTTCAATCTTATCTTTTCTATAATCATAGGAGTTAAATAAGTCGACTAATTCCCGGGACATACCTTTTCCGTTGTCTTTTATTTGAATTTGAATGTAGGTATCATTTTTCTGCCAAATAATAATATCGATCTCATCTTGCCCCGTTCCCCCCGGAAAGCCATGAACAATGGTATTTTCAATTAAGGGCTGTATCAGCAGTTTATGTATCCTACTATACTTTAAGGTATCCTCCATATGGATCATATATTGGAAGGAATAACTAAACCGTTGCTGCTGCAAATAGATATACCTTTTTAAGTATTCCAGCTCTTCTTGTAGGGTTACAATTTCATTGCATTTATGAATACTGTATCTTAATATAGTTGCTAAATTAATAAGCATCTTGCTGATATGAAATTCCTCATGTTCGATCGCCACCCAATTAATTGCGTCTAGGGTATTATATAAAAAATGGGGATTTATTTGCGCTTCCAGGGATTTAATTTCTGCATTTTTTTTACGAACCAAGGCTTCCCTTTCCTGCTGATTAGATTCCTTTATTCTAATAATCATATCGTTAAAGTGATGAGCAATTCTGGAAAATTCATCATTGCCCTCCAAAGATAACTGGACATCATAATCCCCCTGATCTGCTTTTCCCATTGCGTGTATAATTTTCTTAACTGATTTATCGGTACTGGTTGCAAAAAACATAGAAATTAAAATGCATACCAAGCCAATCAAAATGCTAATTAGAATAATAAACATAGATATCTTCTGTACATCCTTTAGTGCATAGGCTAAATTCTGTACACTTATTAAGGTGAATACCCCGCCCTTTATTCTGCTGATATGTACCTCCAGTCGATTTGAATCCATGAAATTATTGTATTGAAGGAATCTTTTCGTAGCATTCTCAATCCCATCATTACGTTTCCCTTGATATAAATTCTCTCCTACATAAGCTTCTTTAGGAAAAGATATAATATCCCCCTTTTGATTTACCAGGAAAGTTAAATTCGAATTATAATCCATGCCGGCTGAATATACATTTCGAAGAGCACTTTCATCAATACATAAAATAATACTTCCGACCGGACCGTCCTTATTATTATTAAAATCTGTTAGCTGATGTGCTATATAAAAACAACTTTTATTCCCATAATTAATGTCCGACTTACAGATAGTATTGGAATAAATAGCATGTTTGACATTTAAGGAATCCTTAAACATAGCATTTGTTCTTAAATTGTCCACATCAAAACAATAACTTTCTTCACTTGATAAAGTAACTGCATCATAAAAGGTAGCGTCACCATTTAAACCAACGATGGCAATTCCCAAAATCTCTGAATTTACATAGACAATATCTTCTAGTTTCGCTCCAATTTGATGTTTCGCAGTGTCATATTTTTTAGAATCCCAAACATTAATATACTTTAAATTATCAACATAACTGCTGTCAGTATAGATATTCATAATAACCTTATCATAGGCATGAAAAAAATCCTCAACACTATTGCTAGATTGCTGTAGGTTCGCCATAATTAATTCTTTCGTCTGCTTTTCAACAGTTGAAGTACTTATTTTGTATGATATAAATTGAATTAAAAAGATTGGGAGGATCGATATTAGCAATAACATAATCATTAACTTCTTAAACAGATTTAAGGATAAAAATCTTTTAACCATTAATTTATGCAGCATACATACCAATCCTTTGTTATTTAGTCTTTTACGTCATTATAATCAATGCATGTACCAATAGATTACCATATTTTGTAAATTATGTCACTACATTTCATGATTAATCTTTATTAGATCTTCTATGTTTCTTAGCCATTGAGTTCGTGTTCATTCGCATTTCAAACTTTGTTTTGCGCAAAACAAAAGGTTATTGCAACAGCAGCAAAACTGCTGTGCAATAACCTTACCTTATTCCATATTGATCCATCAACTTCACTACAGATTTTACTATTTGTGCCGTCATCCCCCAAATAGTCCATTTTTCATAACGATAAAACAAAATATCATGCGTACCATTTGCCCAAGGATATTTTGTACCTCCGGGTATCCACTCATATGGAAAATCCTCCGGTGGTTCATTAATGATTTTACTTTCATATTTCTCCGGCTGATGATTACGGAAAAAATCTATCGGAACTTTTATGATTTCTTCAACTTCGTCTGTACTGAATGTATCCGAATAATCTCTTATTACACCAATGTATGGATGTATCATCAGATTAAACGGTGATATATAAATATCTCCCGGACCTATAATCTCTATTTGCTGCCTGAGAATTCGCAGTTCTTCCACCGTTTCTCGTACTGCACACTCCTGCAATGTTTCTTTAGGTTCTAGCTTACCACCGGGAAAACAGATTTCACCTGGCTGACGTCTCAATTTATTGGATCTCTTCTCAAATAATAAATAGGGAACTCCCGAGATATCAATGATCGGAGCTAATACTGCATATTGCCTGTATTTTTCTTCGCCAATAATACCAGGCTGTCGAGATATAAATTGCTCTTTAGTCAAGAATATCACCTCCTTAGTAGTTTCTAAAGCTCATCCTTCCACCCTATTTCTTCCACTCTGCTTTGCTTTATACAGAGCTTCATCCGCGCATTTGACCATTTCTTCGCAAGTGATACGATCCTCTGCTACCTTGTGGTAAAATCCTATACTAACAGTAGCCTTAATCACCTTGATACCTATAAAGAATTCATGTTTTTCAATTGCTTGTCTTAGTCTTTCACACAATGAAAACGTGTCCTCCTTACTAATTTGTGGCAGTACCATACCAAATTCTTCTCCGCCATATCTTCCTACGAAATCTCCGCTTCTAGTCCCTGCAACTAAAAGTTCTGACAACTCTTTTAAAACTACGTCTCCGGACGTATGTCCATATGTATCATTAATTTTTTTAAAAAAGTCAATATCAAGCATAACAAAAGAAATTCCACTTTGGTTTCTTTCCTGGTTTTTTAACTCTTTTTCAAATAACTCAAGTAGTAAAGCATGATGAAACAATCCGGTCAACCCATCTCTGGATGCCCTGTCTTTTAATTCTTCCTTCGTTTTTTTCTGCCTTAAGACAGACTGTACCCTGGCAATTACTTCTACTTCATCAATTGGCTTTTTAATATAATCTACAGCTCCTATATCTAAGGCGTTTTTTAAATCCTTACTCTCAACCTTGGCAGTTACCATAATAACCGGAATATCTCTTAAATTATTATCTTCTTTTAGCGCTCTACATACTTCAAAGCCATCCATTTCAGGCATCATGATATCAAGAAGAATCACATCAGGTTTAAGGTTCCTAGCCATCTCTACGACAGGCAGTCCGCTGTTTGAAGTAAAAACCTCAAAGCCTTCATCTTCTAAGATATCTATAAGTAATCTAACATTATTATTATTATCGTCTACAACCAGAACTTTATCATACATCTATTCTTCACCTAGCCACTTTTTAACTATTTCTGTAAAAATATCATCATCAATAGGTTTTACAATATAATCATCAAATATTTCCCTAAAAAGTTCTTCATCATTCGTCATTGCATGAGCAGTTGCTGCAATGATTGGAACCTGTTTAAATTCCGGCAATTTTCTTAATTCCTTCATGGTAGTAACACCATCCATGTCCGGAAGAGAGATATCCATTAGAACTAAGTTATAAAATACTTCTTTTGCCTTTTGCAAGGCTTCTGTACCGGTTCTAGCCTTCACGATATTAATACTTTCATCAATATCTTCCAGTAGTTGCTCTATTAACCTTATGTTGTGGAGATTATCCTCAACAAGTAAAATATTATGCATGATCAAATTTCTCCTTAATTCTTTTCACCAAAGTTTCTATTGCAGCATCCATCATTACTGCAGATTTTTGTATTATTACGCTTGTTCTCTCATATAATTCTTCTTTTTCTTTATTTGTTAAATCTTTGGAAGTTACAATAATAATCGGTGTATCTTTGATATCATCTCTATTTCTTATTTCATCAATAACGGTAAAACCGTCTTTTTTAGGCATCATGATATCCAGTATTAGTATATCAGGCTTTCTAAATAGCATTTCCTGAATTACTGCCTCCCCATCTCTGGCTAATCGATAGGGCATAGCTTCATCAGCTAAAAACTGTCCCATTAAATTAAGGAAATTTTCATCATCATCTCCTACCAATACATCTATTCCATTCTTTTTACTAATTGTGCGCATAATTGTTTCCACTAATTCTTCCTGAGTAACAGGTTTGATTAGATATTCATCCGCTTTCATTCGGTAAGCCAGATTCTTTTCACTTAAGACACTTGCCATTATGACCGGTATATTTTTCGTATGGTCACAGCTTTTTAATTCCGATAAAATCTCCCAGCCATCTTTACATGGTAGCATGATATCTAATAGTATGGCATCCGGGCATATCTGAATAATTCTGTCCATTACGTCTTCTCTTCCTGTAAGTGCAATGGTCTCAAATTCATATTCGTGCAAATATTGCTTATATAACCGCTGTATATTAGGATCATCATCCACACATACAATTTTCTTTTTGAAAGAACTTCCATTCGTTTGCATTTCTTTTTGGATATCGTTATTATCTATATCCTCTGGTAAAATTACAGTAAAACAGCTTCCTTCTCCTAAAGTACTGCTGACCTTAATTTCTCCGCCTAACATTTCTACAAACTTTTTCGTAATGGATAATCCAAGTCCGGTTCCGCCTACTTTTCTGGTATAGGAGCCATCCACCTGTCTGAATTCATCAAAGATATGTCCTACTTCTTCCTCTGATATTCCTACACCCTCATCCTTTACCTGAATATAATACAGGTTCTCCTTTTTTTCAACGGAGAATGTGACTGTCCCTTTTTCAGAATACTTAAAAGCGTTGCTAAGTAAATTAATTAATATCTGTTTTACCTTCATTCGGTCACTTTTTATTGGAATATCTTCATTTGTATATGTTTCCTGTTTATAATTAAGGCCTTGACCTTCTGCCAGAGTCTTTGTCATTTGATAAACTTCATCAATTACCTTAAGTAAATTAAAAGCTTCCGGGTGCAGTTCCATTTTTCCTGCTTCTATCTTAGAGTAATCCAGAAGGCTATTAATAAGTTCCAACAAATGGTTTGCTTCTTCCCTTACAATGATCAAATTCTCTTTTTGAGTCAATGGCAGATTCTCCCCGCTTTTTTTAATTACTCGGTTGGTAAAACCAATGATGGAATTAAGGGGAGTTCTAAGTTCATGGGACATATTGGCTAAAAACTGACTCTTTAACTTCGTGGCCTCATTCACCTCCGCCATTTGAGCTTTCAGAACATCATTTTTAATATTCAATTGTTCTTCCCTATACTTAATCATTTCCTGCATTTCATTAAAACGTTTGATTAAAAGATTAAGCTCTTTATCCCCTACTGTTCTGACCTGTTCTTCATATTTTTGCTCTTTAATATTTTCTGTGGCTTGTATTAATAATTTCACCGGCCTGGATACGGTCAAAGCTGTAAATAAGGATATTCCAATGGAAAGCAAAGCCGTAAGAAATCCACCAAAGGTCATGACATACCCTGTTTTTCGCTCTGCCTTTATCAATTTATCATATCGGATGCTTAGGTTATCTTGTTCCGTATCAATTACATTTTTAATGATGCTCCGAATGGCATCCATTTCCTTTTTACCCACCTGGCTATTTACAATCGTAGCAATCTCCTCCATGGATAAAAGGCCTTCATTGACTTTATTCCTATTCTCAATTAACTGAGTTCTTTCCCAGTCATACCAGTTTTCAAACCGTTCGTTTAAAGCTATTAAACTTTCTGTTATGTAATCTTTATCCTTTGCCAACTCCTGTAAACGGCTAAAATGTTTTAAATAATCTTCTCTTCCTTCATAAAAAGGATCTAAAAATTCTTCAGAACCGGAAATCACATAGCCCCTTGCTCCTGTTTCCATATTTAAAAGACTTATTAATATGGAATCCGCCTCCTGTATCATCTCTGCTGATGATAGATTGTCATACACTACCTTTGTCTGGTTATCATAATTAATATAAGTATAAGTAAGTATTAAAACCATTAAAGTTATGACTATACCAAAGCCTATAAATAATTTGTGACCCAGCTTCATTTTATTAAGAAACATTTGTCTTTCGTATGATAAATTCATACACTCCTTTTTCATTTACTCCATTTGAAATAGCGCTTTATAAACTTAGAAATAATCCTACACAACGTTTGGATTGACTTCCATTTTTTCCAGATAATATCTAAATATATCATAGAAGCAATCTTTGGTAAATACATGTATATTAAATATTTTCAATTAAATTAACAGTATAGGGGCCGTCTTGTATTGAGCAAAAACAATAAGGTGAATTTTA
>JAEWEO010000128.1 GCA_023389295.1 Bacillota bacterium | reverse complement strand
TTACATCATTTTGTTCACCAAATCCAAAACGTACTGGCTTGTTGCCCTTCACCTCATGGATGGTAACAAGCATATCGTCATCTCCGTTCAAACAAACAAAACCTTCCTCCTTCATAAAGTCAAAGATTTCTGATTTTGCTTTTAATATTCCTTCACGTGAACCGAGATTCTCAAGATGACATTGCCCTATGTTAGTTAATACACAGATATCAGGTCTTGCGATTTCGCTTAGGCGGTGCATTTCACCAAAATCACTAATACCCATTTCCAGTACAGCAACTTCGTGATGGTCTCTAATTTTTAGGATCGTTAAAGGTAGGCCTATTTCATTATTAAAATTACCTTCTGTTTTAAGAACCTGATACTTTTGGGACAGTACGCTGCTTATAAATTCCTTGGTGCTGGTTTTTCCAACACTGCCGGTAATTCCAACCACTTTGATACTAAGTTGATTGCGGTACCAAGCGGCAATTTGTTTGAGGGCAACAAAGCTGTTTTCAACTAATATGTAGGGGATGTTACAATCCACCGGTACTTTTTCGCATACTACAGCTGCAGCACCTTTTGAATGGGCGCTTGCGATATAATCATGGCCGTCAACCCGCTCACCAACAGTTGCAATAAATAGATGATCAGGAGCGATTAATCTGGAATCAATGACTACACCGGACACTTCTTTTTCCAAACTGGAATTATCGATCACCAATTGCCCATTACAAGCCTTGGCAATTTGGGCTAATGTCATATTTTTCATATATACCTCCATTCTTTCGAATGATTTTTTATAGATCCTTAATTGTTATACTTACTTAAGGATATTTCTATGATTTTTTCACACAATTCATCAAACTCAATACCAGCGGCTTTTGCTTCCTGTGGAAGTAATGACGTTGGGGTCATACCGGGAAGTGTATTGGCTTCCAGACAGTAGATCTCACCTTCTTCACTTAATAGAAAATCCATACGTGCATAGGTTTTAATTCGTAATGCAGCAAATACATTTTCAGCAATTTTTTGCATTTTGGTTGCAATGTCTTCCTCTAGGTCTGCGGGGCATGTTTCAACGGTACTTCCCGGTTGGTATTTATTTTTATAATCATAAAAACTTACTAAGGGAGCGATCTCAATTACCGGCAACGCTTTGCCCTCTAGAACACCGATAGAAAATTCTCTACCGACTATATACTGTTCAATAACAACCTCGTTACCATAATGATATGCATTTGCAAGTGCCTGTTCCATTTCCAATTCATTATTTACAATAGAAACACCAACGCTTGAACCACCACAACTTGCTTTTACTACACAAGGATAGAGATCCCAGTCTATCTCTTGACCTTTGATCGCTCGTATTCCTTTTGGAGTAGGAATTTGATAGAAGGAGAAGATCTCTTTTGATATTGCCTTATCCATAGCAAGAGCACTACTGGTATAATCCGTACCGGTATATTTAATATCCATTAGATCAAAAGCAGCTTGAACTTTTCCATCTTCTCCGTTTTCTCCATGAAGTGCTATAAAAACAATGTCTGACATTTGGCAAAGATTAAGAACGGATGGTCCAAAAAAGCAATTGGATTGATCCTTTCGTAATGCTTTGATTTGACTTATGTCCGGATTATTCTCTGTGATGCCACCAATGTTAGCAGACCAATCCCTCTCTGTCTCAAATATATGTTCAAGATCTCCTTCATAACCTAAATATACATCCAGCAAGATAACCTGATGGCCCTTCTTCTTGAGTGACTTATAAATCATGGTTCCTGTGGATAAGGAAACGTCGCGCTCTGTGCTGGTTCCACCTGCCAATACTACTATTTTCATTTATCTGCCTCACTTTCCATCACTATTCTTTCAAATCTAAGATAAGTACATCACATGCTTATTTATATTCTCATAACAATAAAAGTTCATTTTCCAAAACAGTATAACGCATAGATTATTACAAGTAAAGTTAATACCTAGTTTCAACTATTAATTTTAATTACTTTTTTCCGGTTTGTTTATAGTAAAGAAGTTTGCATGTAAATTACTATGACTTTTTGTATTTAAATATTTCTTTATTTTATTATATCAGCTATAAAAAAAAGCGTCTATTCATATAATGCTGGTGTCTTCGTAGATAATGCTTTTCTGTGCATAAAAAACTTTTTTTGAGAAATTATAATCTTGTAAGCACATCAAATGGCTTATTTTTAAGGTCTTTTTGTTGCAGTAGGTAATTGTCGATTTAGATAACAATAATTACCATAATAATAATTCCCTTTGCTGTTAACAATAAGATTACAGGCAATACAAAACAAAGTCACGCGCGGTGATTAATACTTAATAAGTAACCGCAGAACCTACAATTTGTTGATTTTGTAACTTGGTTGCTTTGATGTTAAAATAATGGAGGTGAAATAGTATGGCAAATAATAGTGGATCTAACAGATCAGAAGTACCTCAGGCAAGAGAAGCTCTTGACCGTTTCAAAATGGAAGTTGCTAATGAACTTGGTGTTCCGTTAAAACAAGGTTATAATGGTGACTTAACAAGTAAACAGAACGGTTCTGTTGGTGGAGAAATGGTTAAACGTATGATCAGATCTTATGAACAACAGATTTCTGGACAAAAGTAATTAAAAATTGAATAGTTTCCGTGTTAACGGTAAATAGGGGGGATTATCTTAAGATAATCCCCTTATTTAAATCATGACAGCAGAATTTCTCACATAAATTTGGAATTCTGTTGTTTGTATAAATTGTTTAAAAATTTTAGATTGTAAATTTATGATTCCAAATTACCTTTTTTTGTGTTAAAATAGTCATACTTTAGAGTTCAATTAATTAAGATAACAACATCAGTCAAAGATGAAATGGCATATAATGATATATATGATAGAAAGGATATGGGACAAATGGGAAAATATTTTGGAACCGATGGTTTTCGAGGAGAGGCAAATGTTAATTTAACGGTTATGCATGCCTATAAAGTTGGAAGATTTCTAGGTTACTACTATGGAAAAGATCATAAAGCAAACATTGTAATAGGAAAAGATACCAGAAGATCCAGTTATATGTTTGAATATGCACTGGTAGCCGGGCTTACAGCCAGCGGAGCAGATGCATATTTGCTACATGTAACTCCAACGCCTAGTGTATCTTATGTTGTACGTAGTGAGGGTTTTGATTGTGGAATTATGATTTCTGCGAGCCATAATGTATATTATGATAATGGTATTAAAATCATCAATGGGAATGGTTATAAACTGGAAGCAGAAGTTGAAGAGTTGATTGAAGCTTATATCGACAGTCCGGAGGATAATCTGCCCTATGCTACCAAAGAAAAAATAGGTAGAACCATTGACTACGCCATCGGTAGAAATCGCTACATCGGTTATTTGATCTCACTTGCTACCAGATCCTTTTCAGATAAAAAAATTGGTTTGGATCTCGCAAACGGTTCCGCCACCACGGTTGCAAAGGGAGTTTTCGATGCACTTGGAGCAAAAACCTATGTAATGAATAGCGATCCGGATGGAACTAACATAAATAGAGAATGTGGCTCAACCCATATTAAATATTTGCAGAAATTTGTTGTAGACAATAAATTAGATGTAGGTTTCGCCTATGACGGAGATGCAGATCGATGTTTGGCAGTTGATGATAAAGGCAATATTATAGATGGTGATTTGATTTTGTATCTCTGCGGTGTCTATATGAAGAGTCGTAATGAATTAGCCAACAATACTATCGTTACTACCATTATGTCAAACCTTGGCTTATATAAGGCGCTAGATAACAAGGGTATTTTATATGAAAAAACTGCGGTAGGCGATAAATATGTATTTGAAAATATGATGACAAACGGCCATTCACTGGGAGGCGAACAATCCGGACATATTATATTTAGTAAACATGCTACAACCGGGGATGGAGTTCTTACTTCTCTGAAACTGATGGAAGTGATGCTAGAAAGTAAAGCAACCTTATCGGAACTTCATAAAGAAATTGCAATCTTCCCTCAGTTATTAGAAAATGTGAAGGTACAAGATAAGAAGGCAGCAAGAGAGGATAAAGCAGTAATTGAAGTTGTAGATCAGATTACCAAGGAACTTGGAAGTGATGGTAGAATTCTGGTAAGAGAGAGCGGTACGGAGCCGGTAGTCAGAGTAATGGTGGAGGCTAAGACCGATGAGATCTGTAGAACCATGGTAGACCGTGTCATAGAGGTTATGAGGCAGCAGGGGCATATTCCGGCGTAAGGATATAGTTTAATAGCCATTTATTAACGGTTCATGAAAAAAATTATTCTAGTATTTACAGAAATGCTATGTTATAATATACTAATGTCAAAATGTCTGCCAAAATGCGGACCTATGTACTTTTGTAAATCATTTGTATGAAACCACCCATAATTGGTAAATAGTAAAGTACATAATTGTTAAGAGAGAAACCTTTTCATAATCAAGGGAGTACCTCTCAAAGATACAGGGAGAAATTGTCAATGGATTAGGGAGCGTTCTCCCTAAAAGCTGGCAGTGTAATCCCACTAATATAGGGAGGATGATTTCCTCCCCAAAAAACAGGAGGAAATATAAAAAATGAGTTTACAGGTTGAAAAATTAGAGAAAAATATGGCAAAGCTTACTATAGAGGCTTCCGCTGAAGAGTTTGAAGGCGCTTTACAAAAAGCATACCTTAAGAATAAGGGTAAAATCAATGTACAGGGCTTCCGTAAAGGTAAAGCACCACGTGCAATCATCGAAAAAATGTATGGCGCAAGCATTTTCTATGAGGATGCTGCTAACGAGCTAATTCCGGAGGCTTATGAGAAGGCTGCTTTAGAAAGTGGTCTCGAAATCGTTTCCAGACCTGAAATTGATGTTATTCAGGTGGAGAAGGGTAAGAGCTTCATCTTTACTGCGGAAGTTGCTGTGAAACCGGAAGTTACCTTAGGTGCTTATAAGGGTATTGAAGTAGAAAAGAAAGAAGTAACAGTTACAGAAGAAGAGATTATTGCGCAGATTGATAAAGAGCGTGAGCAGAACTCCAGAACCATTACTGTGGAAGATAGAAATGTGCAGGATGGAGATATGACAGTTATTGATTTTGAAGGATTTGTTGATGGCGTACCTTTTGAAGGTGGTAAAGGTGAAAATTATTCTCTTACTATCGGATCTCATTCTTTCATTGATACCTTTGAAGAGCAATTAATTGGTAAGGCAATCGGAGAAGAAGTAGAGGTTAATGTAACCTTCCCTGAGGAATATCACGCAAAGGAACTTGCAGGAAAACCTGCACTCTTTAAAGTGACTGTAAAAGAAATCAAAGTAAAAGAGCTTCCTGAACTTGATGATGATTTCGCACAGGATGTATCCGAGTTTGATACTTTAGCTGAATACAAAGAGAGTATCAAGGCTACAATTAAGGAGAACAAAGAGAAGGAATTAAAGACTGCAAAAGAAAATGAAGTTGTAGATAAGATTATTGAAGGAGCTACCATGGACATTCCTGAGCCTATGATTGCTTCCCAAGTTAATCAAATGGCAGAAGATTTCGCACAGAGAATCAAATATCAGGGACTTTCCATTGAGCAATACTTCCAGTTTACCGGTATGGATGCAAGAAAGTTTATGGAGAGCTTACAGCCTCAAGCATTAAAGAGAATCCAAAGCAGATTAGTGCTTGAAGCAGTTGCTAAAGCTGAAAATATCGAAGTATCTGAAGAAGATATGGAGAAAGAGCTTGCAGAGATGGCATCTATGTATCAGATGGAAGTAGATAAAATTAAAGAATTACTTGGCGAAAAAGAAAAGGAACAAATCAAGGCTGATATCGCTGTTCAAAAGGCAGTTGACCTTGTTGTAGCTGAGGCAAAAGAAGTATAACATTGCATATACAAGTTAAGGAGGATAAATGTATGAGTTTAGTACCTTATGTCATTGAACAAACCAGTCGTGGCGAAAGAAGCTATGATATTTATTCCAGATTATTAAAGGAAAGAATCATTTTCCTCGGTGAAGAAGTAAATGATGTTACGGCAAGTCTTATCGTAGCTCAGTTATTATTTTTAGAGTCAGAAGATCCCGGTAAGGATATTAGTTTTTATATTAACAGCCCCGGAGGATCTGTGACAGCTGGTATGGCAATCTATGACACCATGAATTATATTAAATGTGATGTGTCTACCATCTGTATAGGTATGGCAGCAAGCATGGGAGCATTCCTGCTTTCCGGAGGTGCAAAAGGTAAGAGATTTGCTCTTCCTAATGCGGAAGTAATGATTCATCAGCCTTCCGGCGGTGCTAGAGGCCAGGCAACAGATATTAAGATTGTTGCAGACAACATTATTAAAACTAGAAGAAAATTAAATGAAATTTTAGCAAAGAATACAGGGAAACCGCTGGAAGTTATCGAGGTTGATACGGAGAGAGATTATTATATGAGTGCGGAAGAAGCACGTGATTACGGTATTATTGATGGTATCTTCGTTAGCAGATAATTACGGCAAGCTTTGCACGACATAAGAGATGAGGTGATTAGGCAGTGGCAGGAAAAGTAGAAGAGAGAAAACAGCTGAGATGTTCTTTTTGCAATAAAACTCAGGACCAGGTAAGAAAGCTGATCGCTGGACCCGGGGTATATATCTGTGATGAATGTATTGAGATTTGTAGTGAAATCATAGAAGAAGAATTTGATACAGAAACTACAGTTAGTTCAGACATCAATTTGATGAAACCGGCAGAAATTAAAGCTTTCTTAGATCAGCATGTAGTTGGCCAAGATGAGGCTAAAAAGGTGCTCGCTGTCTCGGTTTATAATCATTACAAAAGAGTGCTTGCTGAGAGAGATTTTGATGTTGAATTGCAAAAAAGCAATATTTTGATGATTGGTCCTACAGGTTCAGGTAAGACCTATCTTGCTCAGACTCTAGCAAAATTATTAAATGTACCGTTTGCGATAGCAGATGCTACTGCACTTACCGAAGCGGGTTATGTGGGTGAAGATGTTGAGAATATACTTCTTAAAATCATTCAGGCTGCTGACTTTGACATTGAACGTGCACAGTTTGGCATTATTTATATCGATGAAATTGACAAGATCACTAGAAAATCAGAGAATACATCAATTACTAGAGATGTATCCGGTGAAGGTGTACAACAAGCTTTACTAAAAATTCTTGAGGGAACCGTTGCCAGCGTACCACCGCAGGGTGGAAGAAAGCATCCTCATCAAGAATTTATTCAGATTGATACAACCAATATTTTATTTATCTGTGGTGGTGCATTTGATGGTCTGGAAAAGATTATCGAAGCCCGAATTGGTCAAAGATCCATTGGGTTTAATGCCCCGATTATGGAGAAAAATAAGGCCAATGTGGGAGAACTTTTCCGTCAGGCTATGCCACAGGATTTAATAAAATTTGGACTTATTCCTGAGTTTGTAGGCCGTGTTCCGGTTCCGGTAGCGCTTGATATGTTAGATGAAGAAGCTCTAGTTAGAATTCTGACAGAGCCTAAGAATGCAATCACGAAACAATATAAGAAGTTGTTTGAACTGGACGGAGTAGAACTTGAGTTTGAAGAAGGGTCTTTAGAAGAGATAGCAAAACAATCCTTTAAGCGTAAGATTGGTGCAAGAGGTTTACGTGCTATCATGGAATCAGTTATGATGGATTCTATGTATCATATCCCTTCCAATACCAGAGCAACGAAGTGTATTGTTACGAAGGAAGCGGTATTAGGTAACGAAAAGCCAAAGGTTTTATTAGCTGATGACGCTGTTGCAAGAAAGCCAATTGTAAAACGGACAAACAAGAAAAGCAAGGATGAAATTGCATAATAAGAATGTGAAGTAAACATACCAATGCTCACTTTGCTTTCGCGCAAATAAAAATGAACTAGGCTGTTGCAATAAATCATGAATGGATGAGCAACAGTCTTTTTTATTTTCATGAAACAATAAGAACCGTAAGAACTCGCATTTGTTTCCTACGGTTGCATAGGAATAGAAAGAGAGGGAGAAAGATGATTATTAAAAGTGCTGAATTAGAAACGGTATGCGGTATAACAAGTGTACTTCCGATGAATGATAAACCGGAGGTTGCATTTGCCGGTAAATCCAATGTAGGTAAGTCATCCCTAATCAATGCCCTCATGAATCGTAAATCGCTGGCAAGAACATCGTCGCAACCTGGAAAAACACAAACCATTAACTTTTATAATATTAACAAGGAACTTTATTATGTAGATTTGCCGGGTTACGGTTATGCCAAGGTATCTGAGACAATAAGGGAGAAGTGGGGGAAGATGATTGAGAAATATCTCAAATCCTCACAGCAGCTAAAAATGGTATTTCTTCTTATTGATATCCGTCATGAACCGTCGGAAAATGATAAAACAATGTATGATTGGATTATCTATCAAGGGTTTCAACCTGTTATTATTGCCACAAAGCTGGACAAAATTAATCGAAGTCAGAAGGACAAGCATATAAAAATGATTAAAGAAGGTTTACAGGTGGTACCTGGGACTAAAATACTTCCCTTTTCCTCCCTTTCCAAACAAGGAAGAGAAGAAATATGGTCATGTATTGAAGAAATTTGTGGACTGAACCAGGAACCGAAAGCATAAGGGTAAACATAAGACACTCGCTTAAAGCGTCCGTCTTACATTAATACAGATTTAAATAAGGCTGAGACAATACGACTAAAAGTATTGTCTCAGCCTTTTGTATGATGATTCATAAAATGTCTGCGAAGCTTACATTTAAGAATATTCAAATTAAGGATGAAATGGTATGATATGGACGGAGTTTCCGGCTTATTCATTTTCGCTTATTTATTCTCTAATAAGGAGGACATTAAATAAGAATATACATCGGAACTCTTATCTCTCCAGTTACTACAAATTCTTGAGGCTTCCTCCTCTGTTGTAACTACCAGAGTCAAATCTATAATGGAGGTATCCCTTTCGATAACACTTAAATGAGCAGCGAATTCGCCCTTCTTTAGCTGAAAATATTCAGCAGGACTGGAAACCTCTTCCTGTAGTTCATATTTGTTTTGCATGAGATAATCTTCAATATCTTCTTTAATACCTGATGCAATCATATGATCAAATAAATGAAGCGTTTCTAAACCACTTTCTGTAATACGGTACATTGAGCTGTTTCGAATGGTTTTTGCATTGATAAAAGCATCATCGATTAGTTCTGAAATAGCTCGCTGGATGTTAAAGTAATTCGTATACTCTTTCTCCAGAATAAAGGCAGTCAGCTGAGCATTGGTCAGCGGAAAGCTTACTCTGCTTAGGATATATAATATCATTAGTTTATACAGCATAAAGGTATCTGATTGCATAGAACCTCCTTAACGAAGCTAGATTAGTTAATAGTACGGCAGCATTTCCCTTGATAAGTATCTCTTACTTTCATTTGGTTGTGGATACGGTTAAGTACAAGTTTTTTGTTGGTGCTCCACATAGGAGCCATTAACAAGTTCCTAGGACCGTCTCCGGTAATTCGGTGAATGATAACATTTTTGGGAAGTATTTCAAGGCAGGAGATTACGATATCCACATAATCGTCTAGGGAAAGGATCTGAAAATCATGATTTTCTTCGTAACGCTTTCCAAGATCGGTACCCTTAAGCACATGTAAGAGCTGGAGTTTTACACCTTGAATTGGAAGTTTGGATATATATTCCATGGTTTTTAAGATATCATGTTTTGTTTCCTTTGGCAAGCCTATTATGGTATGAACGATGATGGGAAGATCGTATTGCCCTAGACGTATTACGGCTTCATCAAATACGGATAAAGGGTAACCGCGGCGGATTAATCTTGCGCTTTCTTCGTGAATTGTCTGTAATCCTAATTCTATCCATACAGGCTTCACTTGATTTAATTCGCCTAAAAGCTGTAATACTTCTTCGCTCAAGCAATCCGGTCTGGTTGCTATGGATAAAATTACGATATCCGGGTGATGAATTGCCTCTGTAAATAAAGAACGAAGATATTCTACAGGAGCATGAGTGTTTGTATAAGCCTGGAAGTAAGCGATGTATTTAGGTGATGATTGATTAACCAACTTAGCAGCAACCTGTTTTTTAGCAACTTCTATTTGTTCAGTAACAGTAAGTAAAGAAGAGGTTGCAAAATCTCCGGAACCTCCTTTACTACAGAAAATACAGCCTCTGGTATCTATGGTACCATCCCTATTTGGACAACTCATACCACCATTTAAGGATAGTTTATATATTTTCTGACCAAAAGTTTGCTTTAGTTCATAATCAAGGGAGTGGTAAGGTTTATTATCCCACATGGAATCACTACTTTCTAAATATATGCCTTAACGGCACTACTAACAACTTCACTAACTCTGGGATCAAAGGGCCAAGGCATAATATTATCCTCACTTAATTCCTGATCCTCTACGAGACCTGCGATGGCGATTGCTGCGGCAAGCTTCATTTCTTCCGTAATTTTTCTGGCTCTACCTTCTAAGGCTCCCTTAAAAATTCCGGGAAAAGCTACTACATTATTCACCTGGTTCGGGAAATCGCTACGTCCCGTTGCTACAATTCTTGCTCCGGCTTCTTTGGCTAGATCCGGCATAATTTCCGGTATAGGATTTGCCATAGCAAAAATAATGGAATCCTCATTCATGTTAGCTACCATTTCTTTTGTAAGGATATTTGGAGCTGATACACCAATGAACAGATCAGCACCAATTAATGCATCTTCTAAGGTTCCGTTTTTGTTTTCCAAATTGGTTACTGACAGCATTTGTTCTTGCATCCAGTTGAGATCTTTGTATTCTTTTGATAGAATACCATGGCGGTCGCAGAGTGTAAGATGCTTAAAACCATAAGAAAGTAGCAATTTTGCAATTGAGATACCTGCAGAACCGGCACCATTAATAACTACCTTACATTCTTCCTTTTTCTTACCGGTTATTTTAAGTGCGTTGATTGCGCCCGCTAGTACCACAATTGCAGTACCATGTTGATCATCATGAAACACAGGAATGTCTAAAAGTTCAATCAAACGAGACTCTATTTCAAAACATCTTGGAGCAGAGATATCCTCCAGGTTAATACCTCCGAAGCCAGGAGCAATTGCCACAATGGTACGAATGATTTCTTCGGTATCTTGTGTATCCAAACAAATTGGAACGGCATTAACACCGCCAAACTCTTTGAAAAGAACTGCTTTACCCTCCATAACGGGCATGGCAGCATACGGGCCGATATTACCGAGTCCAAGTACTGCACTGCCATCGGTGACAACGGCAATCGTGTTGGACTTCATGGTATATTTATAAGCAGCTTCCTTATCTTTTGAGATCTCTTTACAAGGCTCAGCCACTCCGGGAGTATAGGCGATTGCCAAATCATCTCTTGTTTTGACGGGGCATTTTGAAGTAGTTTCAATCTTACCCCTCCAAATCTCATGCATTTTCAGCGCTTGTTCCTTCATTTTCTATGATTCCTCCATTGTGCTCGGACTATGAAATAAAAAACCGTTACACTATTTATTTGTAATAACTAAACTACATTTAACTGAGTATTTTGTTGTTCTTCACAAGTGAATTTTTAATATCTCTTGCTTATAAAAATAATCATATCATTATAGATTTCCTAAATCAAGTAAATCTATCGTTCTCATTTTATGATATGATATGATAAAAATTATTGCTTGTAAGTTCTGCGTGTAAAAGATAGGGTGGATATAGTATGAATAATGACGAAAACTTGTTAAAATATTAAAATGATTTACAAATGAATCGGTTCATTATAAAATGTACTTAAATACTATGAGAGATGAAAAGTAATTGGACATCTACGATATAGGGAGCATCCGGGAAGTTATAAAAAGGGTAATCTTTACCCAAGTTCATTGGACTTAACTGTATTGAAATGGAAAATATAGGACGGTAAATAAAAAATACTTTCTTTTCTAAAGATCATGTTGTATAATTACTTTAAAGATTTGAAACAGATACGGTGGGTTCAAACGATTAGTAATACAAGATGATTATTTTTCGAAGGATGCTTTAGCTAGTCCACCAAAGGTTTACATTACCTCATACCTCTGTGTTATGTAATCATGGCCGTCAGGCATGGGATAAAGTATTCATTAACAAGGACAGTCTTCGATTTATCCCTCATAAACTTTTATTTCTTAATCATTTCTATATACATTTCGTAAGATAATCCAATTAAAAACCGAAGGAGCTGAATATATGGTTAACCAGTATAATTCAATGACGCTTGCCAACCTACGTGAACTGGCGAAGGGTAAAGGAATTAAAAACATTACATCGTTAAAGAAGAGCGATCTGATTGAAATTTTGCTAAAAGTACAAGAGCTTGATAAGCAGGAAGAACTTAATAAGCAGGAAAAGCTTGAAAAACAGGAAAAGCTTGAAAAACAGGAGAAACTTGAAAGGCAGGAAAAGCTTGAAAAACAGGAGAAGCTTAAAAGGCAGGACAAGCTGGAAGAACAGGACAAATCGGTAATTAAGACTGATTTTACTGCTACTGAGCAAAGAAATCCGGAGAAACCTCAAACTGAGAACGCTCAAACTGAGAACGCTCATACTGAGAACACTTATACTGAGAACACTCATACTGAGCGCACTCAAAATGAGCATACTCAAATGACTACCAAAGAAGAGAAAAAGCCGGCTATGAATAATAATGAGATGGATCAACTAGATAGTGGTGAGACCAAAGTTGGCATACTTGAGGTTCTTCCAGATGGATATGGATTTATACGTTGCGACAATTATTTACCCGGTGAAAATGATGTATATGTATCACCGGCCCAAATACGCCGTTTTAATCTAAAAACAGGGGATATTGTTTCGGGTAATACTAGAATTCGTAACCAGAATGAAAAGTTCAGCGCTTTATTATTTGTAAAATCAGTAAATGGTTTTCATCCTGCTGAAGCGCAAAAACGAAAGAGATTCGAGGATATGACACCGGTATTCCCTAATAGCCGAATTCATCTAGAGACACCTGGGACAGGGGTGTCTATGAGAATGGTAGATCTTATTTCACCAATTGGTAAGGGGCAAAGAGGTATGATTGTATCACAGCCAAAGACAGGTAAAACAACGTTACTGAAACAGATCGCTAAGGCTGTGACTAGAAACCACCCGGACATGAAGCTAATTATCTTATTAATTGATGAACGTCCGGAAGAGGTAACGGATATTAAAGAATCAATTGAAGGTAGAAATGTTGAAGTAATCTACTCTACCTTTGATGAGTTACCGGATAATCACAAAAGAGTATCAGAGATGGTTATTGAACGTGCAAAACGTTTGGTAGAACATAAGCAGGATGTAATTATCTTGCTAGATAGCATAACAAGACTTGCAAGAGCCTATAACCTAACCGTACAGCCAAGCGGTAGAACTTTATCCGGTGGTCTCGATCCGGCAGCACTCCATATGCCAAAGAAGTTCTTTGGAGCAGCAAGAAATATGCGTGAGGGTGGTAGTTTAACGATACTTGCGACCGCACTAGTAGACACCGGAAGCAGAATGGATGATGTCGTATTTGAGGAATTTAAGGGTACCGGTAACATGGAATTAGTACTTGATCGTAGCTTATCTGAAAAACGTATCTTCCCTGCCATTGATTTACCAAGATCTAGCACCAGACGAGAAGACTTACTCCTTACACAACCGGAGTTAGAAGCAACCTATCTGATGCGTAAGGCTTTGGGTGGAATGAAATCAGAGGAAGCACTTGAGCGTATCATAGATATGTTCCTACGAACAAAAACAAATACAGAATTTATTGAGACGATCAAAAAGACTAAAATTGTCTTTTAGGTATTGCAATAAAAAACAACCTATGCTATAATTAGAAAGCTGTTTATAAATTGGATTTATTATAATGCCAATAGATAATACTATTTGATCGTAAAGAGGTGAAAAACATGAAAGAAGGAATCCATCCCAAATATCATCAGGCTAAAGTTGTTTGCAACTGCGGTAACGAATTTGTAACAGGATCAACCAAGAGTGATATCCACGTAGAAATCTGCTCCAAATGCCATTCATTCTATACAGGACAGGTAAAGGCGGCTGCAGCACGTGGTGCAATTGATAAATTCAACCGTAGATATGGTTTAAATCAAGATAAATAATTCATCTTGCAGGTAGAAGTAATTCTATTGGATAAATAAACTTAATCCAGCGTAATAGTCTGTAAGATATGACGCTGATATGTGTAGCAGACACATAAATTAGCATGAAAACTATAACGTTAAAAATTGGGTTGAGGTATACTTCCTCAGCCTATTTTTAAATACATGATTCATAAAATGTCTGCGAAGCTGACATTTTTGAATAACAAAACTTTTACTATAATAGCGATTAGTATTGTACGATATGTAATAAGATAAACGAAGAAAGGTTTGGGTGTAAGGATGAAACCATCTGGTGTTGTCGGAATGGCTGTCATGGAAGGCGTAATGATGAAAAATAAAGATGAATACGCTGTAGCAGTTCGTAAGCCAAATAATGAGATAGTAGTGGAAAAAAGTACGCGCAAAGATTTTTCTGATAAGGTAAAATTATTTAAACTACCTATTTTTCGTGGAATGCTTGCATTCGTTGACTCAATGTTGATTGGTGTAAAAGTATTGAATTATTCTGCAAGTTTCTTCGAAGAAGAGGAAGCCCAAGCTAAAAAAAGTAAAAGATCTGATAAGAAGGATCCAATTAAAATTAAGAATTATGATGAAGATTTTAAGATAGAGGATTTGTCCCTTGAAGAAATAGATGCTGTAAATGATGAGATTTTGGCAACTAAAGAGATAACGGACGAAGACGAGCATAAAGGAGAGAAAACAAATCCTTTACTCATGATCTTAGCAGTAGTATTTTCTATCATACTAACAGTTGCGCTATTTATGGTACTTCCTGTTCTAATCACTAATTTTTTATCAACCTTTATTAGTAATCAAGCTGTCATCGCATTTATTGAGGGCATAATACGCTTATCTATCGTGATAGGATATGCTATCTTAGCTACCAGGATGCCTGAGATTAAGCGAGTACTTATGTATCATGGAGCGGAGCATAAGACAATTAACTGCCTTGAACATGGTTTTGAATTAACGGTAGAAAATGTCAGATGGCAATCTAAACTACACAAATGCTGTGGTACAAGCTTTATGCTTCTTGTTATCTTAATTAGTATCATTTTCTTTATGTTAATACCAATAAATGATTTATTTTGGAGAGTTATCTCTAGAATTGTATTAATCCCCATTATTGCAGGTGTCTCCTATGAATTCATACGTCTTGTAGGTAAGAGCGAAAGTAAAGCTTTAGATATACTCAGCCTACCTAGTCTATGGATGCAGGGGCTAACGACGAAAGAACCGGATGATGAGATGATTGAGGTTGCCATAGCCTCAGTTGGATCGGTATTTGACTGGAAAGAAAAGACTTCGAAGAAGACAGAAGAGATAGATAAGACCGAAGTAAAGAGTAGTAAGGTCGAAGAAAAGCCTACTAAGTCGATTAAAACAGCTGAAAAGTCAGGTAAGACAGCTGATAAAAAGCGTAAAACCGAAGAAAAGAAGTCAATGGTAGCAAAACAAGCTGAGAAGACTGTCAAAGAAACAGAAAAAGCAGTAGCAAAGCCTATAGTGTCACCTTCCAATATGGAAGATGAGGAAGACGATGAGATTTTAAGGGCTCTTGATAAATTTTTTGATCAAAAAGCAAAGGATGCTTAAAACAAGTGAAAGCTAATTTTTGTAATACGAAGTTTGTGAGGATTTTTTATGAGCACTTATAGAGAATTATTACAAACCGGTCGTGAAATGTTAACCGAAGTGGGTATAGCGGATGCTGATGTAGATGCATGGTATCTGCTAGCACATGTTTTTGGAATAAAAAGAACTGATTTTCTCTTACGGGCAAATCAGACGGTATCGGAGGAAGAAAGTAATCGGTATTTAACTCTGGTAAAGAAACGGTCAGAACATATACCTTTACAGCATATCACAAAAACCCAGGAGTTCATGGGGTTGGAGTTTGATGTGAATGAAAATGTCTTAATTCCCAGACAGGATACGGAGACCTTAGTAGAAGAGGTTTTAAAGGTATGTGAAGATAAAAAAGTGCTTGATCTATGTACCGGATCCGGTTGTATCATTATCAGTCTTGCGAAATTAGGTCATATAAAGCAGGCAGTTGGAGTAGATATTTCTGATAAGGCGCTTTTGGTAGCAGCAAATAATGCAAAAAAGCATAAAGTAGAGATAGAGTATATTCATAGTAATCTATTTGAGCAGGTCAAAGGAAGCTATGATATCATTGTGTCCAATCCTCCGTATATCCCGACAGCTGTTATTTCATCTTTGATGCCGGAGGTAAAAGATCATGAGCCAATGCTAGCTCTTGACGGTACCGATGACGGACTTGAGTTCTATCGAAGAATTATAGAAGCATCAATGGATTTTTTATGCAAGGACGGACAAATATTTTTCGAAATAGGACATAATCAAGGAAAGGATGTCAAAGAACTTCTTCTAAAGAAGGGCTTTACAGATGTTAAGATTAAGAAAGATTTAAGTGGGCATGATAGAGTAGTTTCTGGCAGAAGGTAACGAAATTGTAATCAGGCTTTTTGGTAGCTGCTTTGAGGAAGATTATTTTTAAGTGGAGGTTTTGTTGTTATGTTTGATAAGTTAGAGGATATTCTGAGTCGTTTTCAAGAAATCGAAGAAGAATTAATGAATCCGAATGTCATGAATGATCAGAATAGGTATCGGAATCTTCGAAAAGAGCATTCAGACCTTTCTGATATCGTTGAAAAGTATAAGGAATACAAGGCGACTCAAAACGGCATAGAAGAAAGTCTTATGATGTTAGAGGAGGAGAGCGACGAAGAAATTCGTGAGCTTGCAAAGGAAGAGTTAAATACCTGTAAGCAATCTTTGGTTAAAATAGAAGAAGAGCTAAAGATTCTATTACTTCCAAAGGACCCTAACGATGATAAGAATGTTATTGTAGAAATCCGTGGTGGTGCGGGTGGTGATGAGGCGGCATTGTTTGCAGCTGAATTATATCGTATGTATGTTATGTATGCAGAGCGTAACAAATGGAAGATTGAGATGATGAATTTAAATGAAAACGGAATCGGCGGCTTTAAAGAAGTTGTATTTATGGTTGTTGGTAAAGGTGCATACTCTAAGTTAAAATATGAGAGTGGTGTACACCGTGTTCAACGTGTTCCAGTAACAGAATCCGGTGGTAGAATTCATACATCCACATCAACCGTTGCAATTATGCCGGAAGCAGAAGAAGTTGACGTGGAACTGGATTTAAATGATTGTAAATTTGACGTGTTCCGTTCCTCCGGTAATGGTGGACAGTGCGTTAATACAACTGACTCTGCCGTAAGACTTACTCATATACCAACGGGTATTGTTATCTCTTGCCAGGATGAGAAGTCTCAGTTAAAGAATAAGGATAAAGCGATCCGAGTATTGCGTTCTAAATTATATGATTTGGAATTAGAAAAAGCACAGAGTGCAGAGGCGGAAGCTAGAAAAAGTCAGGTTGGTACCGGTGACCGTTCAGAGAAAATCAGAACTTATAATTTTCCTCAAGGTCGCGTAACAGATCATCGTATAAAGCTTACCATTCATCAGCTGGATGAGGTAATGAACGGAGATCTACAGGAAATAATAGATAGCTTAATAGCAGCAGATCAGGCTGCAAAACTTAGTAATTTACAAGAAGGATAATCTTTCATGAAACAAAAAAGTATAATCAGTAGTATAAGTAATGCACAAGTAAAGAACCTAGCATTATTACAAAAGAAGTCAAAAGCCCGTGATGAGCAAGGAATCTTTGTGATAGAAGGACGGAAAATGTTTGAAGAAGCGAGAGAGCTGGGACTTCTTCGTAAAGCTTATGCTTCTGAAACTTTTTATCAAGAGATGTGTTTAGAGAATCCGGATTATTTTGCAGGTATGGAATATGAAATTTTAACTGATTCTATCTTTAAGGAAGTAGCGGAAACGAAAACACCTCAAGGGATTCTTGGGACCGTGGAAAAAGCAAATTATAGTTTGGAGCAAATACTCCATGCTTCTAATCCCTGCCTCTTAGTACTTGAAGATATCAGAGATCCGGGCAATCTGGGAACCATGATACGTACTGCAGAAG
>JAEWEO010000145.1 GCA_023389295.1 Bacillota bacterium | reverse complement strand
TCATTCAAATCGCAGATTTGTTTTAATTCCCACATTGTACTTTGTTGTGCCGCTGAAATAATACTTCTTCCTTCCCCTAATCCAACTACTCCCAATGTCCATTGTTTTCCCATAATCTTTCCTCCGTCTTCCCTTTTATTCTATTATTTTGTTTCATTACTATGACCCTTATAATTTCCTCAGATTATTGATTCGTTATAAGAATGGGATTAATATAATGAAACCTTTCCTATATTTCAATCTTATCATCCCTATAAGAATAATACTTTTATCATTATTGCAACTTTTTGAACTATTTTTGGTTTTATACCGCTTTCCCAGGATTATAATATTTATTTCCCAACACCAAATTCCACAAAACAGTATGCATCATTCCAATAATTCTTGGTTCGATCTGCAATATCTGTTGCATCCGATTCCGAGTCACGTTCTACCCAGCTCCATTTTCCAGTGAAACTATCCGGACCTACGTTAAAGCATTCCCCATTAATATGATGGTGAGGTCCAAAAAGATTACGATTCGATGCAAACAAATGAAGTGTTATTTTATTTTCCCCTTCCAAAGCAACATCTGTTATATCTACTTCATAAGGTGCCCATAAGGAGGTTTTCACTAATTGATGATTCACATATAATTCCACTAAAGGTGCTTGATGCTTACCAAACTCTAGAATAATTCTCTCACCAGGTGTATTACTTAGTTTCATTTTTTGGGATACTACGATATCTTCAGCAAAGAATAATAGTCCTTGTGTTGTAAACTCATTTCCACTAAATTTTCTTGGAGCATCCACTATTTGGAATCCTCCATCCGTAAACATTGCATTTCTCTCGGTATACTCAAAACTACTCTTACTTATAACCCCAAAATCACCAACTAAATAAACGGATTCAAGTTCCATGTCATATGTTAATTTATTCTTTTCTGTTTCATAAACATTTTTACCAAATAACATCTCATATACCTTTGGTTTCTGATAGAATTCTCCCTTTAATACTAATTGGTTAGTTCCCTGCTTTATATAAGGCTTTAAGTTAACCGTTTGGAATGCTTGATCTTTCCATGTATTTTCTTCTTGATAATGAAGTATTTCATTATTAATTTGTATCGTATAATGGTATGCATCCTCCAGTGCAAGGAAAAATGTCTGATTCTTTGTAAGGTCCATATTCACATCAAACTCATAGTAAAGTTCGATATCACAGGAGTGCTGCAATTCCAATAACTGCTTCATTAACTTAATCGCTGGTATTGGTCCCATGAGGTCACCACCATCAATACGATATCTGCAAAGATCAAGAGTCAATGAATTTAACCCCATCCGTTCCACATTCCATTCTGTTCCTAGTTTCAACGTCTTAGTATTCACTTTTCCTATATCTTTTTTAGACTCTTCGCAGTCTTTTATTAGTAACACATAGGACTGCATTGGTTCAAATCGTAGGCTTAGTTTAGTGTTTTCTTTTGCCTCATATGCCAGTTCTTTGCTTTCTCCTGTTTCTAGCACTAATAATTCTGGCTTTCCTTTTCTTCCATAGAGTAGAATATCTGCCTCATACGTATCAATCTGACTATGATTTACCAGAAAAAGTAAGGTTCCATCTTTCGTTTCTCTTTGTTGATAGGATATATTCTTAATTTGCTGGTTCTTAGCTTCCACGCTTACAGATACTAAATTCTTCTCTCTCATATAAAATAATAATTCTTCTCCCAAAATCGTTACTGCTTTTTCTTTCAGCATTGCAAGCTTATCCATATCCCCATTTGTATAGCTTGGGAATTCTCCTGCGGAATAAATCACACCTCCCTGGGCATGGAATTCAAGCAATAAGTCTAGGGTTACATTATCAATGCAATACATCGTCGGAAGTATAACCGTCTTATACGCGACTTCTCCAACAATAAAAGAAGCTCTTTTTATAGAACCATACTTCGATATAATCGTTTCATCACCATAATGATAGCTAATATGGTTTTGTGTTAGGATATTTGATATTTCTGTAAACTCATTATCTAGCTTGCGTATTTTTCCTGTTCTTGTTCCATCAAAGGCCAAAAAGCCACTACGCATTGGATGTAATAAGAGGACATCTGCTACTTCATTTCCAGAGGATAATACTACTGATAGCCTGGAAACATAGTCCGTAAACTTATGATATTTTTTCCACCAACTTTGCTGAATAAAATGAGATGGTGGATAGTCTCTTTTTCTAGACCCTTTCAAGGAATATGCCATTAGGTGCTGACAAAGCATGTTAACACCATTAACGAACTGCCAATCAAGAATCCATTTTAATTCCTCGAAGGACACATTCCAGCCTGTTAAGGCATATGACTCTGTAATGACTTGCTTCTTACCAAGTTGACAAGCAACTGAACCTACCTGCTTTGCAATCACAGGCGACTCAATTCTCCTTCTAAGCCAGTCAATTCCAGGAATATGCTCATATTCATAAAACGGCATGACACCTCCGGTACTTGTCATTTGGCCAAAAATACTCTCCTCAAGCATAATATGGCCTGTAACCAAACAATGATGTTCCTCACACCAATCGTAAATATTTTTCATAAAACTTATTACAAAAGCATCATTTGCACAACGCCAGAAATCATATCTTACCTTCTCATATCCTTCATACTCTCTCCAGAGCATAGGTAAATAATCTAGAATTTCATATCCCATCTCATACCTGAATTTTTGAGGTAATGTGTCACTCCAAGCCAATTCTCCAAACCGATTGCAAGTAAATCTAGGTTCATCTGTAAAAAATCCTTGCAACTCATTTCCAAAATATTCGCCAAATCGGTCATAATACGCTTGGTGAGTCACAGATAAAAAGGCATCGACTGCTGCTTTATTCATAACATCTATGTAATATTGCTGAATATGTTTCTTGATTCCTATATAGTGAATGGAGTTAACCACCTCAGTTTTTAGAGTTGTTTCCTTTTTTATTTGTTTCCCTTCAGCTATCTCACTTTGACTTACTCTTCTAAATGTGCCGTCTTTTTCTACCTCATATACCGCAAGCATTTTGTCCCATTCAATATCACTAGCTTTCTCATACTCCATTAAGGTCATAAACTTTGCATGGAAATCTTTAGACATAGCAGTTACTAATCCACCTGCAAAACCACTTGGCCAACCTTCTTCATCATAAATCCACGCTTGAAGATTTTCTTCCCTTGCGGTCTTAATTCCAGTTTCTATACACCGATACCAATCTTCACTCAGATACTCTGTAGTTAATCCACTTCTTGCATGCATGAAGTAACCACCCATACCCTCTTCCTTCATTTCAAGGATCTGTTCTTTTAGAATATGTGGTTCTAGTGTCTCATTCCATGACCAAAATGGTAATGGACGATATTTTGTACTTGGATTCTTAAATTCTTTTAGCATATCATCACTCCTATTCTAATATGCAATGCAATGTGCTACCTCTTTGTAGCCACTTCACACCATGTAGTCGATTTCCTATATGATAAAAAGTCGATATCCAAAACATTAACTAACGTAATCGATATCGACTTTTTATAGAAAAGGATGTTATTTTTTCCTTGCAAATAATGCAAGCTTTGCATAAAAATCTTCTAAAATCAGTCTCGAGTCTATATTTTTGTACACACGTATTGGCCGATTAAGTCCTGTATGAACATACTGCATATCCGAGGTAATATAGGGTGCTTGTATCCAATCAAATTCAAAGCGATGTTCATAAAGTAATAGCCCAACCGCTGGAGAATCTCCTAGTACCCATGTTTCTCCTGTTCGAAATACACTCTTTCTTGCTGCCTCTTCATGGCTATGTTCCACAAGCTGATCAAATAAGTATCTGCCGATATCCCCTGCATCTCTAACTCTATACTCTAATTCTGCTAAAGATACTGGCATCATCTCATACACGTTTTTTGGAACCTGCCATACTTTCATGGTTGAACTAAACACAACGTTGGCTGCATGAATATCATTGCCAAGATTGAACTCCGCTCCTCCATTCGGGTAACGACCTCCTCCAATCCAAATAATGGTCACACGATCTGCTATTTTAGGTTCTATAAGATATGCACTGGCAATATCCGTTAGTGGTCCCATAAATGTAATAAAGAGAGGTCTTGTATCTTCTGACATAGCCTCTCTGATAATTAATCTAGCTCCCTCAGAATCTACTGGAGTTGAGGCATCTGGTAGAGCATGGGTAGCTCCACGGTAGATTAAATTTTCTTTATCTAGATTCATCTTATCAAAGATCAACTGAATCTCTCTAAAACTTTGCTCCATACTATCACTACAACGTTTTGAGCCAAAATGAGCTGCAATTAAACCAACATTATCAAACCGAGGACTTAATAGCGTTTGAACGATAGCATATTGATCGTCCGCTTCATTTTTTGCATCAGTATTCGTAATCACACGAATTTGTTTTTCTTTTGGTACTTTAAACTCATATTGATCATACACCATAATTTATAGTTCTCCCTTCTCCTTACTCAGCGCAGTAAAAATACTTTAAACCAGATTTACCTTTCTGTTACATTAAAGTTCTCATCAAATATTATATAATTAGCTGATTTCTTTAATTTCATTTTTATAATAGCACAGGGGTTTTACATTGTAATTGAGATTAATTTAAAAACATTGTACTTATTACAACTTAATTGAAAAATTTGAACTTATTAAACATATAAGTAAAGATACTCTTGATATCCAAAATTAAGAGCTGTATAATGCAATTCATGTTATTTTACAAAATATTGCCAGTATGTTTAGCTGTTATGATTGTAAATATAATTCTATTATTATGCATTAAATCCAATTTAGTAAGTAATTAAAAACTTAAATGTACTAATTCACATGAGGAAAGGAATTTTATGTATACTAAAAAAGCGCTATTAAAATTAATTATTCCACTGATTATCGAGCAGTTATTAAGTATTTCTGTCGGAATGATCGATATCTTTATGGTATCCTATCTAGGGGAGGAAGCAATTTCAGGGATCTCATTGGTGGATTCTATTAATGTGTTAATCATAGGTTTATTCGCAGCTTTATGTACAGGTGGTTCTATTATTGTAGCTCAATACTTAGGTAATAAAGACTCCAAAAGTGCTAGTAAAGTAGCTTCCTCTCTTTTAGTTAGTGCTACCGTATTAGCCATAATATTAGCATTGATCTCCCTCATCGGAAACATCCCAATTATTCGATTCTTCTTTCGAGATATTGAAGCTGATGTTTTAAAAAATGCAAGTAATTACTTTTTAGTTACTGCTTTGTCTTTCCCAATGATTGCCCTTTACAACTCTTATGCTTCTATTTTCCGTGCAATGGGCAACTCCAAGATTTCAATGCTAGTCTCTCTATGTGCTAATTTAACTAATGTTATTGGGAATACCTTTTTCTTATACGTATTAGATTTAGGAGTTATTGGTGTCGCTATTTCAACCCTTATATCCAGGGCTCTCGCTGCCATAATCCTAATGATTCTAATTCAAAATAGAAAATATCCAATACACCTACATATACGCGATATGTTTCAATTCAATATCAAGATGGTACGAAAAATTTTATCGATTGGTATCCCTAATGGCATCGAAAGCAGTATCTTTCAAATAGGAAAAATTATTGTATCAGGTTTTATTACAAGTTTTGGTACAGGAGCAATCGCTGCTAATGCCCTAGTTTCTAACATTTCTCAATTCCCTGTAATACCAATCAATGCAATTGGACTAGCCATGCTAACTGTGGTAGGACAATGTGTTGGCGCAGGTAACTATGAAGAAGCAAAATATTATGTTAAAAAAATGATGCGTTGGACGTATTTAATAC
>JAEWEO010000116.1 GCA_023389295.1 Bacillota bacterium | reverse complement strand
AGATAGCTGTGCCGTACATTACAACCCGAGCGGAGGACAGGCGTACATTCCCTTAGCAACGAATGCTGTTCGAATGGGTATGTTAATTGGTAAGAATATCAATGAGCCAAAGGTCAAATATCTTGGAACACAATCCACTTCCGGGTTACACTTGTTTGGTTATAATATCGGATCGACGGGCGTTACAGTAGGTTCAGCTAGTGCATTTGGTTTAGAGGTACATTCTGTTATAGTGAAAGATAATTACCGTCCTGAATTTATGCCAACTACGCAGGAGATCTTAATGCAGTTGGTATATGAAGTAGGAACAAATCGTATTGTTGGTGGTCAGGTGATGTCAAAATATGATATTACTCAATCTGCTAATACCTTATCTTTGGCAATTCAAAATAAGATGACAATTGAAGATTTGGCTTATGTAGATTTCTTCTTCCAACCGCACTTTGACCGTCCTTGGAACTATCTCAATCTTTTAGCACATGCTGCACTAGAGCAAGAGAGTAGGCTTGCTAGTGCCAATGATTAACTTAAATGATAAGACACTTAGATGCAGACAAAGATGTGGAGCCTGTTGTGAGGCACCTTCAATATCCTCTGCAATACCTGGAATGCCAAATGGTAAACCGCCAGGAGTAAGGTGTATCCAATTATCAGAAGATAATTTTTGCAACATTTTTGGCACTTCCTTACGTCCGACCGTATGTAGTAGTCTGAAGCCTTCAAAGGAGATGTGCGGGAGTTCTAGAAAAGAGGCAATGGAATACCTTTCTTATTTAGAAAAAGTAACAAGATAGCAAGTTTTAAGTAAAGTGAGATAATCGTTTACCAATAATAACAGGCTAACTATATAATTATAGTTAGCCTGAATTTTTTATATTAGAAGTTAATAATTTAATGTTGAACGGAATTGGTTAAACATTATTTTAAATATCTAGCCAGTTTCTTTTCAAACTCCTCTTTGGTAATACCAAGTTTTTCAAATACCTCCGGTTTCACCGGAACATATTTATCCCCGGATAACGCTTTCCATGCATAGGCCTCGGCAATATGAACAGCACATACAAGTTCATGGAAGATTACAGCGGGGGCCAA
The DNA here is from genome assembly GCA_023389295.1 of Bacillota bacterium. Taxonomy (GTDB): domain Bacteria; phylum Bacillota; class Clostridia; order Lachnospirales; family Lachnospiraceae; genus Mobilitalea. The sequence continues at coordinate 19,783 of JAEWEO010000116.1, read as the reverse complement.
AGGATTATGATGATACAAAGCAACCTCGTATATCGGGAAGGGTAGATCCCACTGATCTAAGAAATAAGCTCCTACCACTTGGTGATTCGCTACGTATTCATCGTTCTCTAATTCAATATAGTCATTGGAAGTAAGATGTGGCTTTTTCAGACTTCCGTTTTGCTTTCGACTTCTTGACAACAGAATTAAGCCGATATTATGAAGTAATCCTGCAAACATGGCTGATTCCGGTGGTTGTTTATGGAGAAAGGCTTCATATAAGAAGAGGAAGATACGATTAGTTAGATAAGCATGCTTCCATAATAGCTCCGGCTTATCCTCAATGTCCTCTGTTTGTTTTGTTACACTTGCTACACATGCAAAATGAATAAAGCATTTTAAGTTATGAAGTCCCATATAGATGGCGGCCTGTTTTACTTTGTTAGGCATAACACCATATACTGCAGATTGAGCTACTTGGATTAAGAGCTTTGAGAGAATCGGATCATCTTCCAGCTCTTTGATTACAGCGTCTATATTCTCCTCTTCAATTAAGGAGATAAGCTTATTACAGTTTTCAGGAATATCAGAGCAACAGCCCATATTTTTAATCATATCGGTTAGCTCTATGGAATTTAGTACAGTATCATCTTCAAATAGTTTATTCACATTTTCAAGAAATTCGTTATTGTTCCAAGGTTTAAATACATAGAGCTTTGCTAAGTTGTGCAAAAGTGCTTTAAACAATGGTTTTTCATCTGCGTAGCCGCTTAGAATAACTCGAATTATTTTCGGATATTTTTCTTTTACCATGGTTAAAAGCTTATATCCATCAAGCGAAGGCATCCTCATATCGCTGATTACCATATGAATTTCTTTCTCTTCCATCAGTTTTAATGCATCCATACTGTTATCTGCTGTAACAACTTCATAGTCGGTTTCTAAAAACATTCTTGATAAAGCCTTTAAGATCTGTACTTCATCATCAACCACTAAAATTCTTTTCATACCCTCTTCATCCTTTCATATTTGAATTAAAAAACCTGAAAACTCTGCAAATACAATGAACTAATCCTGTATGCTTAGCATATGCGATATCAAAATTCTATGTTGCAACTATAGGTAAAAGGAGAGTAAAGGTGGCCCCTTTGCCTAACTCGCTTTTCACATCGATACTGCCACTATGTTTGTTCACAATGATATCATAAGTTATAGAAAGACCTAGTCCGGTACCTTGTCCGATTTCCTTTGTTGTATAGAACGGCTCAAATATTTTTAGAAGATTGTCACTAGGAATTCCAGGACCATCATCCTGAAACTCAATTTGTATATCCTGACCAATCTGTTCGGCTCTTATATTGATTGTACCTAGATTAAGTCTGTTCTGCGACTTAATAGCTTGAGCTGCATTCAAGATGATATTAACAAATACCTGGCTAATTTGAATTCTATTACAATAAAGGGTGATATCGTCAGGTACTTGGAGCTCGATCTTTGCTACATATTTAACTTCATTATTAATGATAAGCATAACCTGATGTAATAATTCTAATAAATCATTGGTGGTTTTCTCATCATCTTTTGAGGATCTGGCGTAGATACGTAGAGATTGAACAATCTCTGTAATCCTATCGATCCCATTTAGAGTATCGCTTAAAATTTCGTTCATGTTTTGGGTTAATTGATTTATCCTTAAAGAGGTATATTTATCCTTAAGTGATAAGAGTTTTTCGTAATTGCTATTATTACCAGGTTGTTCTACATCTATAAAATCCTGATTAAAAAACTCGAGATATTCCCAAATGCGGCCAAAATATTTGTACACTATCTCAAAATTACTTCTGACATAGCCAAGTGGATTATTGATTTCATGAGCTATTCCTGCAGCTAATTGTCCGATGGCAGCCATTTTCTCTGATTGTACCAGACTAAATTTAGCTTCTGTAAGCTGTGCATTCATCTCTTTTAATTCTTCGTTTTGCTTTCTAGTAACTTCAAGTAAGGATTTTAAATAGTTCGATTTGTTTTTGGATTCTATAGCTACTTTTAGACGTGAGTGTAATTCAATCGTATTGATGGGCTTATTAATGTAATCAAAAGCACCGAGATCAAAGCATTTTTTATAGGTTTCCATATCATCAATGGAAGTTAACATAATAATAGGAATATCATCATATTTTTTATCGGCGCGTAGAAGTGCCAGTAGATCAAAACCGGTGATGGCGGGCATCATTAGATCCGTAATTAAGATATCAATATTATATTCATCCAATAGGGATTTAACCTGTCTGGGTTCATCACATAGAAGTATCTGGGTGATTGCTGGAATATCCTCCAGATATCGTTTGGCAACGGATAAATTAAAATGACTGTCATCAACTACAAGTACCTTCATTTAACCTCCATTCTGCTTAGTGGAAGCTGGCACCCACCTATTAGAAGGAGGGAGTTAACAAGTTTGATATGGTATGAATAGTACAATTATAACATCGAATCACAATATTTACAACCAATTGTGTAAGAAATAACCAAATATGGGGAAAGCATACAGCTTAGTGACTTTGTCACGAAACGAACCCCGAGTAAGATTGACATATATATCACTATATCGTAATATATAGATATAGTAATTATAGATGCAGTGATTATAGATATAATGATTACAGTTGTTAATAAAAAGTAATATAAAATAATGAGAGAGGTTTTATACTCATGCAGGATAAACAGAAACAGTATCAAGAAACGGCGGAATTATTAAAAGCGATTGCACATCCCATAAGACTTTGTATTATCAATGGGCTTTTAAGTAAGGGATCTTGTAATGTATCCTATATGCAAAATTGCCTAGGTGCACCGCAGTCCACCATATCACAACATTTGCAAAAATTAAGGATGGCAGGAATAGTTGAAGGTAAGCGTAATGGACTAGAGATTAACTATGAGATATGCAACGATAAAGTGGAGGCCTTGATGAGGGTGTTGTTTTCAGGGCAATCCGAATTCATGTCAGAGAAAGAATTGTAGTCTGAGAATTATAATGATTGATTATCAAGAAATAAAAGAAAATTGGAGGATTGTAATATGAGTAAAAAGGTTTTGATTGTGGGCGGAGTAGCAGGTGGTGCCTCAGCAGCAGCAAGATTAAGAAGATTAAGTGAAGATATTGAAATCATTATGTTTGAACGAGATGAGTATATCTCCTTTGCCAATTGCGGTCTTCCCTATTATATTGGGGAAAGCATTAAGGAAAGAAGTAAACTACTAGTACAGACGCCGGAGAGTATGAAGGCTAGATTTAATATTGATGTACGAATTCATAGTGAAGTAATCAAAGTAGACGCAGATAAGAAGACGGTTACAGTTAAGAGTAAGGATAAGGGTACCTATGAAGAAAGCTTTGATTCCCTCATTCTTTCTCCCGGTGCAAAAGCAATGAGACCGAATATTCCGGGAATTCAGAGTGAAAAAATAATGACCTTAAGAAATATACCGGATACAGATAAAATTAAGAACTATGTCGATAAGAAAGGGACACAAAGTGCCATAGTAATCGGTGGAGGTTTTGTAGGAGTCGAGATGGCAGAGAACCTCAGAGAGAGAGGCCTCGCGGTTACTTTAGTGGAAGCGGCACCACATATACTTGCTCCTTTTGATTCGGATATGGTAATTCTGGCAGAGAAAGAATTAGTTGAAAATGGTGTGGGACTATTGCTTGGAGATGGTGTAAAGTCTTTTAGAGAGTTAGGTGATGAGATAGAAGTTACCTTAAATAGTGAAACAAAGCTAAAAGCAGACCTTGTCATTTTGGCAATCGGCGTTGCACCGGATACTGCATTTTTAAAGGATAGTGGGTTAGAGCTTGGACCAAGAGGTCATATTATTGTTGATGAGAAAATGAAGACGAACAAAGAGGGAGTCTATGCTGTTGGTGATGCAATCGAGGTGGTGGATTATATCACAAAGAAAAAGACTGCAATACCTCTTGCAGGACCTGCGAATAAACAAGGAAGAATTGCAGCCGATAATGTAGCAGGACTCGATAGCAGCTTCAAAGGTTCACAAGGAACATCAATACTTAAGGTATTTGGATTAACAGCAGCAAGTACCGGTGCTAATGAAAGAACCTTACAAAGAGTTGGCATCCCATATAAAACTATTATTATTCATCCCGTGTCCCATGCATCCTATTATCCAGGTTCCGTTATTATGACCTTGAAGCTCATTTTTAGCGAAGAGGGGAAGGTCTTAGGTGCACAAGGAATCGGTTATGATGGAGTGGATAAGAGAATAGATGTAATAGCGACAGTAATACGTCTTGGAGGAACAGTTGAAGACCTAACAGAATTAGAACTTGCGTATGCACCACCTTTTTCTTCAGCAAAGGATCCGGTGAATATGGCCGGCTTTGTAGCGCAGAATGTGTTGGAAGGTAGAAGCCATATTGCTACTTGGAACGATGTACTGGAGATGGATCAGGAGGATTATATCCTTGTGGATGTAAGGAGCGAGATCGAGCATCTAAATGGTTATGTAAAAGGAGCTATTAATATACCGCTTGACAGTTTAAGAACAAGGGGAAAGGAACTTGATATAAATAAGACAATCGTTGTGTACTGTCAGGTAGGACTGCGAGGATATGTGGCAGATCGAATTTTAACCCAATATGGTTATAAAGTGCTTAATATAACCGGTGGCTATCGATCAGCCAAAGAACTTAACTTTAGCCCGGTAGCATCAGAAAAGGAGCTGATAAGTATTATGAGCACACCAAGTGAATCGCACATTACAATAGACCCAGATACTCAAGCAATCAAGAAGGAGAAGCAAGTGGGGAGTTTTGATAAAACCTTAGATGCTTGCGGACTGTGCTGTCCGGGCCCTCTCATGCAGGTGAAAGCTTCCCTGGCAGATTTGAAGGAGGGACAGATACTTAAGGTGATTGCCTCAGATCCAGGTTTTTATGAAGATATTAAGGCTTGGTGTAAAAGAACCAATCACGAACTTATGGAATTGAATAAAAATGGAGCGAATATTACTGCATTCATTAAAAAAAAGGGGATAAATAGTGATCCGGTGAGCCAAAATTTACTGATCAACCAGACAAAGGATAATAAGACCATGGTAGTGTTTAGTGGGGATTTGGATAAAGCAATCGCTTCCTTTATTATTGCCAACGGAGCAGCTTCTATGGGTAAAAAAGTGACGATGTTCTTCACCTTCTGGGGTCTGAATATCCTGCGTAAGCCTGAGAAGGTAAAGGTTTCGAAGGGAATTCTTGATCATATGTTTGGTGTTATGATGCCAAGAGGAAGTAAGAAACTGAAGCTATCGAATATGAACATGATGGGTATGGGCGGAAAAATGATCCGAATGGTCATGAAGAATAAAAATATATCTTCTCTTGAAGAATTAATCCAATCAGCCATTGACAATGGTATTGAGATTGTAGCCTGCCAAATGTCGATGGATGTTATGGGACTTAAGAAGGAAGAGCTCATTGATGGTGTGAAAATTGGTGGCGTAGGTTATTATCTTGGTGAAGCCGAAGATTCGAATGTAAATTTATTTATCTAAGAATTACTTATAAGTACTTTGATATAACTATTTCTGGAGGGTTGAAATGCTTCTTTCTTTCTGGGTCAATGTCATTAAGTTGAGTATTAAGATTAGGATAATGTAGAAATGGGCTGTCGTACTAAATGTGCGGCGCCCTTTTCGCGTTAATTATGTTTATCAAAATTATGGAATTGTTAGGTAGAAAGGAATTATGATAAATGGTATAATTAGCAAAAGACAAGCATAGAACTTCTTAAAGGGGGGATCAGGATGTCCATACATAGAAGAAATAGAATCCTAGCTTTGTTAGGGCTTATTTTGCTTATAATAGGGAATATGCCACTAGCGGCAGCGGGAGAAGTAAAGCCGATTACTGACATGGAGGATAAACTGGAGGGTATTTCTGAGGAGGAGAAGGAAGTACTTGAGGTACTCTTTCGTACGGAGCAGGAGATAGATAAGACGAAGAAGGAAGAGGCTGCAATCAATTCCAAGATAGATGATCTTGAGGGACAAATAAAAGATTTGGAATTTAAGATTGAGAAAAAGCAGCAGGATTATGATTTGCAATTAGACATATTAAAACAGGTGCTGGTAAACTATCAGCGTGGAGGTCCTGCCTCATATTTGGAAATATTGTTGGGAGCGAAAGATCTAGGAGTATTCCTAAAGAGTATGAACATTATTAAAGATATTTCCCATAACGTGAACGATTTGTTACTATCTTTGGAGGATGGGAAAGCTGCGCTTCTACAGGAAAAGGATAAACTTGCCGAGAAGACACAGCTTTTAGAGGCTCAGCAGGAAGAACTGTTAGCAAATATTTTGACACAGGAGGAGTTAAAAAAAGAGCAGGAGATATACTTAGCCTCTTTACTTGAGGAGAGGGAGCATTACGAGGAGCAACTAAATAATATCAGACAATTATGGACCGATTGTCAGGTACTGTTTCAAGATATTGTAAAGGATGTTACTAGTATTATAGAAGCCGGTTATTTTACTATGGAGGACTTGAATCTAGATTTTGGTTTCTTTGCGGTTGAGGGCTATATGGAGGAGGATACCTTTAATCAGATTCTGAAGGAACATGCTACCCTAACGGATACCATCTTTTACTACGAAGATGAGAAAGTTATTCTCGAAGTACCACAGAGACATTTGGTGCTATCAGGTAATTTTGTTATTGATGGAAAGAGTTCGATTCGTTATGAGATAGAAGAGGGAAGCTTTTATGGAATGCCCTTAGAAGAGGTATCTATAGAGGAATTATTTCAGAATGGTCCCATCCTTATAGATTTTGATTTGATTGCAGGTGATATGGACATTCTTGATTTTGAAATAAGCGAAGTATATAGTACGGAGGATTCACTTAACTTTGTGATAATTCCTAAATTTTAATAAATTTGTTTCATTCATTTGCAACTTTGGAACGACAATTCAAAGTTTGTAAGTAGTGAGAAAGGCATGGTTATTATTATGGTTGAAGTAAATGGGGTATCTTTAGTTTATCAAGATGGAACTAAGGCTTTGCAAGAGGTGAATCTTGTAATCCGACCAGGTGAACTAGTATATATTACGGGACCTAGCGGTTCTGGTAAAACAAGTCTTTTAAAACTCCTTATGGGGATGGAGTATCCTACATCAGGAACGGTATATGTTCTAGGGCAGTCCATGAAGCGGGGAAAGAGTAGACAAATAAGGAAACTTCGTAAAAAAATCGGACCTATTTTTCAGGAGTTTAAGCTAATTGAAAGAAGAACTGCCTTAGAAAATGTTATGATGGGAATGCGATTTCTTGGTATGTCACCAAAGAAGATGAAAGCGGAGGCAATCAATGCCCTTACAAAGGTAGGGCTCGAACATAAAATTAAGGCAAAGGTGGATCATCTCTCCTGGGGAGAAGCGCAAAGAGTGGCGATTGCTAGAGCAGTAGCCAGAAAGCCGGCATTACTATTAGCAGATGAGCCAACGGGAAATTTGGACCATGATAATGCCATGAATATTTTAAAGATTCTTAATTCCTTCTGCGATAATAATACAGCAGTTGTGATTACCACACATGCAACTCATTTGATTGAAAATCAAGAGAATGCCACATACATTGGAGTTAAAAAAGGGATCGTTACCGTTAGCAAAGGAGGAAAGAATCATGAAGACGATGATTTATAATTTATGGTATTTCCTGCTTGAGGCTAAGCGAACCATAAGGTTTAACCCATTATCAAATCTATTCTCCGTCATAGGAACCGGACTAATATTATTTCTACTTGGCATGGTATTAACGGGATGGTCGATCGGAGATCAATTGATACATACGCTACAAAAGGAAGCTGAGGTTAGTGCTTATTTTAAAGAAAACACCACAAAAGACCAAGCCATAGAGTTAGTGGATTCCATCCATCAGCTTGATGGTGTAATCAAAGCAAAGTACGTAGATGCAGAAAAAGCATATGAACAGAATAAGGAAATGTTGGGTAATGAAGCTGAAATTCTGGAGTTATTTGATGATAACCCTTTTGAGGCATATCTTGAGATACGAATTAATCTGGAACATATGGACTCTATCTTGGCTACCGTAGCAAAGATGGAGGGAATTGATTATGTGAGAGACAATCGTGAAATCCTTGAGCAAATGAAAGGCATTGTCGATGCCCTCAAGATATTAGGTATCTTAATTGCCATGGCCGTTGGTGTAACCACTCTGATTATCATTTCCCATATGATCAGACAAGGAATCTATAACAATAAGGATCAGATTAATACTCTTTGGTTGTTAGGGGCTCCCAATGGTTTTATTGGATTCCCCTTTGTAATAGCAGGTACTTTCCTTACCCTACTTGGTGGTTTAGTTGCTTCCATAATGCTCTTTGTACTCTTGAGTAAGGGTTATGAGCAGTTAAGTGGTTATTTGTTGTTTTTACCCATGCCCCCTATGGAAACACTACGTAATGCAGTATGTATTATCATCTTATGCATAAGTGCTGCCCTTGGCATAGTAGGAAGCTTATTCGGACTGTCCTCCATTCGTAAAGCAGATCATTAATTTTGCAAAAAATATTTATTATCTTTAGTCAGTATGCTATACTTCAATGAAACAGATTTGCTATCATACTATATGAAGATATAGGAAAGAGTGCAAATCATTACGGAGGTAAAACAATGATTAGCTTTATGAATGATTATAGTGAAGGAGCTCATCCTAAGATTTTAGAGTTAATTTTACAATCAAATTTAGAACAGAATACCGGTTACGGAGAAGATGTTCATAGTGATAGAGCAAAGGAATATATCAAACAGCACCTAAGGAGAGAGGATGTGGATATTCATTTCATCTCCGGCGGTACTCAGACAAATCTACTGGCCATTTCTTCTTTTTTGCGCCCGCATCAATGTGTTATTTCCGCTGATACCGGACATATCAATGTTCATGAAACGGGTGCAATCGAAGCTACCGGACATAAAGTAGTAGCCATGCCCTCAAAAGATGGCAAGCTGACCATAGAGTTAATTAAACAAGCCCTAGATCACCATGTGGGTGAGCATATGGTAATGCCGAAGATGGTATATATTTCAAATACCACGGAGCTTGGGACAATTTATAAAAAGGCTGAGCTAACAGCCATTCATGAGCTATGCAAGGAAAAGGGATTAATTTTATTTTTAGATGGAGCACGTTTAGCCTGTGCTTTAACCAGTAAAGAAAACGATCTAACCATGGAGGATATCGCTCATCTTACAGACGCCTTCTATATCGGTGGTACCAAGAACGGGGCACTCCTTGGTGAGGCTTTAGTAATCTGTAACGATAAGCTAAAAGAAGATTTTAGATATATGATAAAGCAAAGAGGGGCAATGTTAGCAAAAGGTTTCCTCTTAGGAATGCAATTTGAAGGACTCTTTCAACCTGAGGAATCTGATGGTACAAAGGGAACGGATAAAGAGCTACTATACTATAGGTTAGGAGCTCATGCCAATGAGATGGCCTTAAAAATAGCAGAGGTTCTAAGTAAGTGTGGATTTACATTTTATGCTCCGGTTGTCTCCAATCAATTATTTCCAGTATTTGAAAATGATTTCATGGTAGCTATGGAAAAGAAGTTTAAGTTCCAGCTAAATGAAAAGCTTGATGAACAAAAGAGTGTAGTTCGTTTTGTGACTTCTTGGGCTACGAAACCGGAAAATGTAGAAAAATTATGCAATTATTTAAGAGAGAATAAAAGATAAGTAAGTTGAATTGATGATAACCTAAGATATTACTTAATCTTTTGATACAAACAAGGTGGTACCTGCTTAGCAGGTATCTTAGTATAGAATTGCTGAGTATTTATACGAAGCAAGACGGGGGTAATACGAAGTTATGTTAACGAGAAAGAATTTGAAAAACAAGGATGAGCTCTCTATTCTTGGTTTTGGCTGCATGCGCTTTCCAATGAAGGGGAGTAGTATTGATGAGCCCAGAACCATTGCAATGATCAGGGATTCCATAGAGAAAGGTGTCAACTATTTTGATACCGCATATTTCTATCATGCAGGAAAAAGTGAAAGTCTATTAGGTGAAGCATTATCCGGTGGATACCGTGAAAGAGTGAAAATTGCCACGAAGCTTCCGCCTTTTATGGTAAGTAAACTTGAGGGAGCAAAGAAAATATTTGAGAATCAGTTATCTAAATTAAAGACGGATTATATCGATTATTATTTGCTTCATATGCTTTCTGATACAGCAACCTTTGACCGTATGGTAAAAATCGGGGTCATAGAATGGATGGAACAGCTTAAGAAAGAAGGAACGATTAGAAACATTGGTTTCTCCTTTCATGGAAGTAAGGCAGAGTTTGAACAGTTAATTAAAGCATATCCTTGGGATTTCTGTCAGATACAATACAACTATCTGGATGAGAATAATCAGGCAACCAGATCGGGATTAGAATTAGCCTACTCCTTAGATATTCCGGTTATTGTCATGGAGCCTCTTCGTGGAGGAAAGCTGGTGAATAATCTGCCGGAGGAAGTAATCAAGGAATTTAAGTCCCATGATCCGAATAGTACGCCGGCAGAATGGGCGTTGCGCTGGATTTGGAATCATCCTGAGGTTACGGTCATTCTATCCGGCATGAGTGATGAAAATCAGGTGGAAGAGAATATTAAACTTGCAAGTAAGATGACACCAAATTCTCTTACCGAGGAAGAGTTAACGGTATTTGACCGAGTTCGTGCCATACTGCTTGAAAAAACCAAAGTGCCTTGTACCGGCTGCGGGTATTGTATCCCTTGTCCTGCCGGAGTTAATATCCCGGGTTGTTTCTCATCATATAATGATAAGTACTTACTTCGGGATAAAAAATCCCGCATCAAATACATGCAAACGCTAGGTGTAACCTCAAAAAAACCAGCCTTCGCCTCACTATGTACGGAATGTGGAAAATGCGAACGTCATTGTCCTCAAAATATTCAGATACGCAAGGAGCTTAAGATAGTAAAAAAAGAAATGGAAGGCATATTCTTTAAGCCCATAGTAAACGTAGGACGAAAGATATTAAGAGTAAAGTAGCTTTTAAAATCAAAGAATGCATATCAATTATCATAACGATTAAGATGTCCAAGAGATGTCTTTTCCTATCATTGAAGTAATAAAATATCGCTTCTGTTTTAAAATCGTACTTATGCTAGCTAGGTTTGTAACATAGCAAAGCAATTTTTATTTATATGAATTTATGAAAAATGTATTTCCTAGGTTCGGAGATACATTTTTTTATGTATTTTTTCCAGCATTTCTTCGTAGAATATGGTTAGATTTGATGAAAGGTATTTAGGTATAGATTATGAGCAGAGTAAAAACTAAGATATTTGAATATGGAGAAAAGGAAATTACTTATCTAAAAGATGTGGATGAAAGCTTAGGAGAAGCGATAGACCGTATAGGAAAGATAGAGCGTGTCATTATTCCTGAATTATTTCCTGCTTTAGTCTATGCTATTATCGGTCAACAAATCTCTTTAAAAGCAGCCCGTACCATATGGGAGAGAATGCAGGATAAGTTCTTACAAATCACTCCGGAGTATATGGCAAAGCAATCAATAGAGGATATCCAGCAATGTGGAATGCAAACCACCAAGGCAAAATATATTAAAGGGATAGCAGAAGTTGTCGCGAGAGGTGAGTTTAACTTAGAAAGCCTATATGTTCTACCGGATAAGGAAGTAATTAAAAAGCTTTCTTCTTTACATGGAATAGGAGTATGGACAGCAGAAATGCTCCTACTGAACTGCATGGAGCGTCCGGATATCATTAGCTATGGTGATATAGCAATTCGTAGAGGAATTATGAAATTGTATGGCCTGAATGAATTAACGAAGGAGCAATTTATGAAATATAGGAACAGATACTCACCCTATGGTTCAGTTGCATCTATTTATCTGTGGAGGATATCCTACGAATGAAAAGATAGCAATTTGAACCAGATTACTTGGATTGAAATTGTATGAAATTCTAATCGGATTTACAGATAGCAATGGAGACTATGCTTATTTCTTGTATCCATTGCTATTTTTATAGTATAAAATGAAATTTTATTATGGTTACAGTCATTAAGATAGTAATTATTAAGATTGTAGTAATAAAATTATAATTATTGAAATTACATTTTAGCAAAATTATATTTTGTTAAATATATAATTCACTATTGACTTTAATAAAGTAAAAGATTATATTTAATTATATTAAAGGAGGTAATAGCGATGGCAATTGAGATTGTTCCGGAATGGATGTCTAATCTAGATGATGAAGACGTTGCATTTATTAAAAAGTTTATTATGTCTTCTGGTTCATTAAAAGAAATAGCAAAACAATACGAGGTTACTTACCCAACCGTAAGACTTCGCCTGGATAAATTGATACAAAAGATACATATCAGCGATACTACAGAAAATGAACCATATATTGCCCTCATCAAGCGTCTTGCGGTTAATGAAAAGATAGATTTTGAAGCTGCTAAAATATTAATAACAGAATACAAGAAAATGAATAAGGAGAATAAGTAGAGTATGAGTAACATTATTTTTTCACTAGTATTAGTACCTATCGTACTGCTGTTAATAGCAGGGAGTGTGTTCTTACAAATATTTCTTTCTAAAGCTAAAAATAGATGGGCTGGACTCGTTATTCCATTTATCTGTTTTGCATTTTCTTTATTAACTGTGTTATCTATTCCTGCTTTTACTATTGTAAAAACAGAAATAAAAACGGAAACGATGGATGGAGTAATTGTGAGTCAAGAGACAAATGAATCTCGATCAGAAAGACCAGGAATCTTATCAATGCTAGCCACAATAGCACCATTATTTTTTATTACTAATATCCCGACTCTAATTTTTCTTGCCATATATTTTTCTTGTCAAGATAAGAGAAAAAAGAATTTGGAACTTAATAAAATGAATATACAGGATTTAGAGTAAACTTGATAAAAATTATATTAAAGTATTGCTGTTTCAAATATACAAGATTATAATCTCTTTAGAGTCTTTAGAGTCTTTAGAGTCTTTAGAGTCTTTAGAATCTTTAGATGATTTTATGCTGATTGACATCAATTATCATAGAGAACAGAGTGAAAAAAGCAAGGGATGTTGTTTTGACTGTTATTATGATTTTGAACATTTGAAAGGGTGATACTATGGAAACGAATATTTCTGATTTATATGACCGTGCAGCTGCGATTGTCGACTTGAGCTGTATTAGCCATAATTTAAGTGTAGTTAGAGAAAAAGCTCCGGGGAAAAAAATAATAGCAATGGTGAAGTCCAATGCTTATGGACACGGTATTGTAAAGGTTGCACAGCACCTTTTGAGTGAAGGGATTGATTATCTGGGAGTCGCTTTTGTGGAAGAGGCTACCATGTTAAGAAAAGCAGGAATTACGGCTCCTATTCTTGTCACCGGAGCATTTTTAAAATCTCATCTAAAAGAATATTTAATGAATGACATTGATATTACCGTTTCTTCCATCACTGCCTTAGAGGAAGTGGAGGATGTAGCGAAAATGCTGAATAAAAGAGCGAAGATTCATCTACAAATTGATACCGGAATGATGAGAGTAGGAGTAAGAGATACTTCTGCACCTAGTTTTTTGGAGGCTGCTGCGAAAGCAAAGTATTGTGATGTGATTGGAGTATATTCTCATTTTGCAACAGCGGATGGGGAGGATCTTACCTTTGCCCATCTTCAGTTGGAACGATTTCTTGAGGCAGTCAGTTTTTATGAGAAGCATGATATTGAAGCACCACTTTTTCATATTGCGAATTCGGCAGGAGTACTTCGAATGCCCGAAAGTCATTTGGATATGATAAGGCCTGGGATTATGCTTTATGGTTATCATCCGTCCGAATATACAGAGAAGGAAGCCAAGTTACTTCCGGCCTTATCCCTACGTGCGAAGGTTATCTATTTTAAAGTTATATTAGAAGGAAGTTCCGTAGGATATGGACGAACCTGGATATCGAAGGAGGATACTCGTTCTGTTACACTTTTAATTGGATACGGTGATGGATATTATCGTGGACTATCAAATAAAAGTGAGGTTCTGATCCATGGACAACGCTATCCTGTCATCGGAAATATAAGTATGGATCATACGGTGGTATCACTAGGCAAAGATGGGGAAGCCTTTCGAGGTGACGAAGCAGTACTAATCGGACGCCAAGGGGAAGAGGAGATAACTGCGACAGAATTAGCAGATAAAATGGGAACGATCAATTATGAGATCCTCACCAGTATCGGAAGCCGGGTACCAAGAATCTATCTTCCATAACGGATTGTGATGAAACTATTAACAACGTTCAGTTACATTGTACCTCTAATGCTTCTTACCTTTGACGCTTGTGGCTGTACATAGGAAGACTGGGAGAGTTCCACCTAAAAAACCAAGAAATTCATATATTGTTGACTGCCTGTATCATTATACGTATGTATGGACTCGAGTAGGTGAAGAGTTGTGGTATTATCCAACCAGTCTTCAGTACGGTGAAGTGCTGGGATATCGCTGGACAGGAAGAAGTTGGACTTTCTTTGGCTTTGATCCGAATTTAATTGATGAAGTAGCGTGCGTTCCAGTACCAACACTTTATTAGCTAATAATAGAAATAGATACAACTCGAATGAGAATATTTGATTCCAGAAGGATTTGGTTTGTTTGAATTTTACGCTGATTGCTATTTGAATGTAAGAAACATTGAATCATAATTAAAATAAGGCTTATGTAAGCTTATTGCCAATTAGTTTATTATTTGGCGATAAGCTTATTTTGTGGGCGTTCACGAGTGAGCCAGTAATCAAAGAAAAAACACATACAATGAATCAATATATGAGGAGATGCAATAAAATAAATTGTAATTTTTCTATGACTAAGTTACAATTAGTGTGCTAAGAGTCTAATCAGAGATTTTTTAGAAAAGTAGAAATATTGAGGAATCGAAATGGACAAGAAGTTAATGGAAGATTGTATCCTATGTCCAAGAGAATGTCACGTTAACCGGGCGGCTGGAAAAATAGGATATTGCAAAGAAACGGACGAGTTAGTCGTTGCAAGAGCAGCACTTCATATGTGGGAGGAACCCTGTATCTCCGGTGAAGAAGGCTCCGGCACCGTATTTTTCTCCGGCTGTGCTATGGGTTGTATCTATTGCCAAAATCACAATATCGCAAGTGGTAAAGCCGGCAAGACAATATCAATAGAACGTTTAGCTGAAATATTCATAGAGTTACAGGATAAGAAAGCCAATAATATAAATCTGGTTACACCCAGTCATTATATACCTCAAATTGTTGATGCAATTAAGCTAGCAAGAAGGAAGGGACTTCATATTCCGATTGTTTTTAATTGTAGTGGATTTGAAAAAGTGGAAACACTAAAGTTACTGGAAGGATATATTGATGTATATTTACCGGATCTAAAATATATGGACAATGAGCCTGCTATCAAATATTCTAATTGTAAGGATTATTTTTTATATGCCTCAAGAGCAATTGAGGAAATGGTAGCACAGGTGGGATTACCTAGTTTTGATGATAGAGGTATCATGAAGAAGGGCGTTATTGTAAGACATTTGACACTCCCCGGATACTTGGAGGATTCAAAAAAAATAATCAAGTATCTCAATGAAACATATGGAGATTCCATTTATATAAGCATCATGAATCAGTATACGCCGTTAGATACAGTAAAAAGATATCCGGAGTTGAATCGGAGAATAACAGAAGAGGAATATGATATATTAGTTGATTATGCAATAGAGCTTGAAATTGAAAACGGTTTTATCCAAGAGGGTGAGACTGCCACAGAGAGCTTTATACCGGAATTTAATGAAGAAGGAGTTTAACTTACATGAGTGAAGCAAGAAGAAAAGGACCATCACAGGGTCGAAGTAATACAGGAAATGGTCAGGGTGGTAGAACAAGTCAAAATACGAAGCGTTCAAGCCAAAGAGTTCAAAGTAATGAAGATAATAAGAAATCAAGATCCTATGACAATAAAAGTGATACTGATAAATTCAAAAAGTCTGACGCCTACGGTTATGTGAAAAGAGATAAGAAGGATATAAAACATACTGATAGCGATCAAAGGAGAAGTAATAAAAACTACCATGATATGAAATCAAATAAAAGTTCAGTAGTAACAAAAAAATATGGATTATGTTCTTACAGTAGAGAATGTGGTGGCTGCAATATTTTAAGAGAGACCTATGATAAGGAACTGGCAGATAAACAGAAAAAAGTGGAGAGTCTTCTAAAAGGGTATTGTAAGGTTGAGCCCATTATCGGTATGAAAAATCCAAAGCATTACCGAAATAAAGTACATGTTGTATTTGATCATGATAGAAAAGGCAATCCTATATCCGGTGTATATGAGGAAGGTACACACAGAGTTATCCCAATTGACAGCTGTTTCATTCACAATCAAAAGGCGGATGAGATTATCGCATCTATTCGTGGTATGCTTAAATCCTTTAAAATTAAAACTTATGATGAGGATACTGGTTACGGATTACTTCGACATGTATTAATACGTACCGGTTTTGCCAGCGGTGAGATCATGGTGGTGCTAGTGTTATCCTCACCCATACTCCCGTCAAAAAATAATTTTGTAAAGGCTCTATTAAAGTTGCATCCTGAGATTACAACCATTGTTATTAATGTAAATGATAAGAGAACTAGTATGGTGCTTGGGGATAAAGAACAGGTAATCTATGGTAAGGGATATATCGATGACAAACTCTGTGGTAAGGTATTTCGTATTTCACCAAAGTCCTTCTATCAGGTGAACCCTGCCCAAACCGAGGTCATCTATAATAAGGCCATTGAGATGGCAAAACTTACAGGAAATGAGACGATCATTGATGCATATAGCGGGATTGGAACCATTGGTATCATTGTATCTGATCATGCTAAGCGGGTAATCGGTGTAGAGCTTAATAAGGATGCTGTGAAAGACGCGAACATGAATGCAAAGCGCAATGAAGTTAAGAATATCCAGTTCTATCAAAATGATGCAGGTGAGTTCATGAGCCAGATAGCAGCAGTAAATGAAACTGTGGATGTGGTATTTATGGATCCTCCCAGAAGTGGAAGTACTGAGAAGTTCATGGATAGTATTGCCGCTTTAAAACCTAAGAAAGTCGTTTATATCTCCTGTAACCCAATAACCTTAGAAAGAGACTTAAAATACCTGTTAAAGAAAGGATATAAAGCTCAATCGGCAATACCGGTAGATATGTTTCCTTGGACGGAACATGTGGAGACGGTTGTTCTTTTATCCAACGAAAGAAATCCACATTATAATGTGTCTTTAGAAGTTGAAGTTGATGCAAAGTGTCAACAGAACAAAAAGACTACCTATGCAGATATTCAGAATTATGTAAAAGATACCTATGGAACATTTATTCATTCCACACATATTTCAGAGGTAAAAAGAGAGTGTGGTATTGAGGTTCATAAACCTTATAATCAAAAAAATGATGCCAAAAAATATAGTGATTGTCCTAATGAAAAGAAAGAGCAGATAAAAGAAGCGTTTCGGCATTTTGGGTTGATATAATTTTATGTAAGCAAATATATCAAAAGTAAGTATGTTTTTTAATTACTTAGTAATTCTAATTTAAAATTATATAAAGATAAGCATAAAGGCAGGTGTAGATACCTGCTTTTTGTTTTTAATTTGGTTGAAAATTATTAACTATAGAGCAAGAAGCGTTGAACTTTAGAAATAAGTAAAGGTAATCTTTAATAATAGTCGGATAGAACCAGTCGAACACCTTTTGAGAATATATATATTTCTACTGCTTATTATTCTATATAACCAAGAAAGGAGTTTATATGGATACATTAACAGTATTTTTAGAAATTAGAAAAAAGGGAATGCAGAAGTTATTTCATTGTCTCAATAAACAAGATAATTATATGGGGGCATTTGCATTAATTAGTGGTGATATAGAAAATGAAGACTTAATATCACCGTTTAATCATTTCTATTCCGACATAATTAGTTTGGGGAATCTTGCAATTAACAGAAAGGACGCTCTAATTATCTTTGTAAATGTAATTTTGAATTATGTTGAAAAAACCCAAAGCAAATATTATCAAAGAGTAAAATTATTTGTTCCAGATAATGAGGTTGTAAATTATCTAATTAAGAACAATGCAACTATACATAGTGAAAACAGCTTAATCGATATTGAAATTGTTTATGTTGAGCCAAGTAAAAATAAATTTACATCTGAACTAATTGAAAATTCGTTCTTATTAAATAATCAAGATTACCAAGTCATTGATGAAAAATTACAGTTTTTAAGAACCTTAACGAAATCTACACATAGCACGAAACAAAAGAAAATTGAATCATTAGCAAAGGAAAATGCCGTATTAACAATACAAATCAGTAAATTACTTGATTTATTGAGCTATTACCAAAATGAGAGGAGGGCTTCTTAGTGGAAAAGTCAACATATGATAAAATCGTAGAGTTTGAGCAATGGTATTATAAACAGGAAAAGCTTGTTGAGCAAAAACTACAGGAATTAAAAAACAGCGAATATGTGATTACTGATAAAAATCATACAGATATCGATAATATATAGGGAGTATTAAATCTATGAAAGAAAATATTTTATTAGATAAAGCAACTGATTTTGCCGTAAATATCACAATGGTTGTAAAAAATCTTAACCAAGGAGCAATAAACGGAATTTTTATCAACCAGATAGTAAGAAGTAGTTCGTCTGTGATGTCAAATATAAGTGAAGCCGTTTTTGCATCTTCCAAACGAGATATGCTAAATAAACTAAAGATTTCCTTAAAAGAAGCCAACGAGACAAAGCAATGGCTAATCCTCATGAAAAGAAGCCTGTTCCTTCCTGAGAAAGAATTTAAGGTATTAATGCCACAATGCGAAGAAATAATAAAAATGTTGGTTTCTTCCTGTAAAACACTTAGTAAATAATAAGAGAAGTATTGTATTGTCAGAATTAAGGCTTTACAATGCTTCTCTTTTTCTTTTTTATTTTTTATTTACTGTCTTTCTGTGCTACTTAAACCATGAGAGGTTTTTAAACAATTTAATTAATTTCCTTTAATCAAGTAAGTAACTTCACCTTTAGTACTTAAATCTACTTTAATTTTGTAGTTACTAAAACTAGTCCATGTAGATTCATTAAGTCCATGTAGATTATCAGTTTCCATTGAATCATAGATTACAGTATATAATTTACTTATATCATTTGTAAATGATGCAAGCAATAACTGTAGGCTATTTTTATAAATGGTTGAATATTCGCTATCATATAAACGTACTTTTAAAGTAAGTTCATACTGATTACTACTTGTATTTTTGTATAAACTCATTGCTTGATGTTGTGAATGACTTCCGTATGGTGAAATACTAATAGTATTATCAATATACTTTACAGTATTTACTTCATCTAGTAAATTTTCTCCAAGGTCAGTCATGGCCTGTATAATATATTCGTCAAATTTTTTAGTAGCATCATAATAAGGGTGAGAGTCTTTAGTATCAGCACCAAACCAACCATCTGTATCATAATTAGCAGATACAAAACCATCTAATTTTGGAACTTCAATTCCACCAATATTAATTGTTCCTGAATTACTTGGTTTTGAAGTAGGAAAAGATGTAGGAATAAAAAATGATTTTCCTTTTTCATCTAGGACATTATTCACCTTAGGGAGTTCTGAGATTTTATTATCT